>JABUEY010000144.1 GCA_013314815.1 Syntrophobacteraceae bacterium | reverse complement strand
CATCCTCTCGCGAGGTCCTTCCTTCTGCAGGGCCACCAGTACGATATCGCGGTCATAGTCGATTTGAGTGAATCTCGCCAGCATTTCAGGGGGAAGCTTTTTCATCGGTCTGAAAAACCTCAGATACAGGCTTGCAGGAGACGAGGCATTCACGAGCTCAGAAAGCAGTGAAGCATCGTCAGGCCTGATGGGACGCACAAAGATCCTGAGTCCACCTTCCGTCACGGCTTCGTATTCCTGCTCCCTGGGGTAAGGCCTGATCGCCAGGTGTTCAGGAAACGGAGCCGGCGGATGGTCCACCGTGATGCGTGAACTCCGCACCGCGGCTCTGTCCGGTGCAGCGACCACCAGGGTGATATCCACGGAAGTAATCTCGGGAAAGTCCTGCACCAGCCGAGACAGGCGCACCAGGATTTCTTCGATGAACTCCAGGCCATTTTCCGACAGGCTGTACCGCAGAAGGTCCCACACCGGCGAAGCAGCCATCAGCCTTCGAGCGAGAAGTCTGTCCAGTGGGGGAAGGCCGACGGAACATTTTCCCGGTGCAAATTCGAGTACGCCGATTCCGCCCACCAGGATGACCGGGCCGAAATCAGTGTCCTTCCGGCAGCCCACGCAGAAAGGGATGCCGCCTCCACAAAGACCGTCCTCTTCCGGCAATGGGCCCTCCACGCCATAGGCAGCCAGGAGCTCCGCGGATTCACCTTCTTCGAGCACATTCCGTCCCTGCCCCAGCATCCCTTGAATGATCCCTTCTGCTTCAGCCGTGTCGAAATGAAGATCCTGCTGAAAACGAGGCGGAATTTCATGGAGTCTCTCCAGGCTCCGATCATGGCTCAATACCCTGGAAAGCGCTCTCGCCGCAGTTTCTGGAGTCTCGTAGACGGGGATTCCTGCCCTTCTCAGGTACTGCCGTCCCTTCTCCGCGTTGGTTCCCCCCAGCCAGGCAGCCGTGATGACCGGGACTGTACCGGTTCCTCTCCTTCTCACTTCGCCGGCCAGGCACCTGGCAGCGGTGCCCTGCTCGTTGAGGGTATGAGGAGCCAGGGCCAGCAGCACTGCATCAACGCTGTCCATCTGCAGCAGAGTCGCCATGATACGGCCATGGTCCTCCGGTGTCGTTCCTCTCCGTATCAAAATGCCTGCGTCGGTCACCTGCTGGTCGGGAAGTGCACTTCGTAATCGCGTCAAAGCTTCCCAAGTCAAGGATTCCGTATCCAGCCCCTCAGCGGCTGCCGCTCCCCGAGCCGTCTCCAGGAGAACCTGTTCGTTTGAAACCACCAGCAGCCGTCTGCCTGGCGGGTGTGTCTGCTTGCCTGCCAGCTCACACACATCGATCCATTCACCGGTGTCTTTCACTCGAATCAGCCCCACGCGCTCGAAGGCCGCATCGTAAATCATGTCCCGCTCCAGCCGGTCATCCGGGGTCGGAGACATTCCTGTCGAAGGAAGGCGGAGTCGTCCCGCCGTCATCACAAAGACGGGTTTTGTCCGGGAAACGGCGCGGGCGGCGCTGAGAAAACCGCGTATTCTACCGGGATCTTCCAGGCAGAGTGCGATTCCGGTTACATCAGGATCCTTCCAGAAGTAGAGCAGGAGGTCAGATACGCAGACATCGGCCATGGCCCCCAGGCTTGCCATGTAACTGATCCCGATTCTTTTCCTGCAGAACGAATCGAGTACGGCGTTGCAGATCGCACCGCTGTGGCACAGAAAAGCCATGCCTCCCCTGGCGGGCATGACCGGAAAGTAACTCGCATTCAGACTCGCACTCGAAGCCATAATCCCGAATGAATCTGGGCCGATGAGGCGGCAGGCACCTCGTTCCGTCGTCTTCCTGATTGCGGATTCCAGCCTGCGGTTCCGCTGAACGTCGGTCCCCGGCAGGGAGGAGGCAAGAAGTATCACGCCTGCGGGGGAGACCTTGCCGCATTCTTTCAATATGCCTGGAAACCTCTCCGGCGGCGTCGCAACCACCACGAGATCGACCGGATGGCGCAGGCGCGACAGGTAGGACGTGACGGGAAGGCCGCAGAGTTCGTCGTAATGGGGATTGACCGGCAGGATATCACCTCTGTATCCGGCCTTTAGAAGGTTGTTGATGACAACGTTTCCAGCCGTGCCCGTTTTTCGGCTTGCACCGACGACGGCAATGCCCGCGGGTTTGAAAACCCTGTCCAAGTCTCGGATACTCATCGGAACCAGCTTCCTTCCGCCGCGTTCCTTTCCCGGTGTTTATGACGGGCTGTTCTCCATATCCCGGCCGGGAACCGCGTTACGAGCCACAAGGGGTGTGATGATGGAATGGATGTCCTGGAGCAGTTTGTCTCTGTGGTGATTGTAGGATGCGTCGTTGAACATGACCATGTCCAGTTGGCGCGTATGAATGATCAGGTACCCCAGCACCTTGAGCTTTTCCTTCATGACGGCTTGATCGTACCCTTCGATGCGTGCCGACACACTGTCATCCCTGACTTCAGCCCGGAAGCTGAATTCTTCCAGAATCCCGGCTATGAAATGCGCCCGTCGAATCCTTCTTTGGGAGTCCGCCGCACCTCCCTTGAATCGGAAGCTGATGTAATTCTCACCCGGCCGCTCTCCCACCAGCGCTTCGATGGTCGAGAAATGAAAACCGAACCGGGAACTCAGGCTGCAAAAGTTCCTGGAGAGCATGAAATAGTTGCGATTGGCATAGGGGGAGGGCATGGAAGGATCAAGCGCCGGGTTGGCTGTGGCTTCGAGGAGAATGGACATGAATCCCTTGGAGTCGACGGGAGGAGGCCCTTCCCAGGGGACGGCGATGATCCCTTCCCAAAGGGCAAGCATGGGAATGGATACGATATTGTCCAGGTGAACGAACTTCCCCTCGATGTCTTCCTTGAAGCCGTCATCGAGGTTGATGATCCACCACTGCATGGGCACGTCGCACACCAACTGCTTGGCAGCCCGCTCTGAAAACCGGTGATCGCTCCCGAAGCTGAACATCTCCTTCACTGCCTTTTCATGGCAGAATCGAGTAATATCATGAAGAGTGCGGCAATTCTTCGGTCGAAATTCCGATGAATCGGGATCGAGCAGATGAAGCGGTACTACGTGCTCCACAGCTTCCTCCAGGACCTCGTAAACCGGACTGCCTGCCATGAGGTTCCTGACCGCGTCGGACCGAGTCAGCAGCGATTCGATTCGACCCCGGTAGATTCTTTGACCGAGTGCATCCACCGTGACCTCTTCGCCGGTTTCGAAAAGCTCCGTGGCTCCCGCCACTCCAAAAAGCGCCGGCACACCGAACTCCCGTGCCACATTGGCAAGGTGCCCGGCAGCGCTGCCCTGCTCCGTCACCACCGCCGCCGCTCTATTGAGCAGAGCCGCCCATCTCGGAAGTGCCTGAGACGCCACCAGCACGGCATCTTTGGGAAAGAGCAGCGCATCGCTGTCCTTCCTGATCACGAAGACGGGCCCCCAGGCAACCCCTGGCCCGGCAGTGACTCCACCCGCATAAAGAACCTCTCCCTCCGCCGCACCTGGAGCCTGGACGTACTGCCCGGGGGCACTCTCACTTTGTTTCAGAGGCCTGCACTGGAGCACATAAACGGCTCCGTCCTGCCCGATGGCCCATTCGATATCCTGGGGGGATCCGTAGTATTCTTCGAGCTTGAGGGCAATTTCGGCCAGTTCCGTGGCCTGTGAGTCTTCGATGGAGGGGAGAGCCCCCTGCTGGCCGGTGAGGTCGAGGCGGCAGACCCCTTCATCCGGATAGCAGACGAACTTGAATTCCTTGTCGCGTATCTTCTTTTCGACCACCTGGAGGGGATGCATCCTGGACAGCACAAACAGGTCCGACGGCGCACTGCCGTCCACAACGGACTTGGGAAGGCCCCAGACTGAATGAACCAGGATCGAGTCGTCCCTGATGTTGAGCGGGTTTCTCGAATAGGTCACTCCGCCGGCGGTTCCGTTTATCATGGCCATGCAACCGACACACATGGCAATATCCTCATCCCGGATACCCCGATTAGCCCTGTAGGCGATGGCCTGAAGGCTGTACTTGCTCGCGACGATCTCCTTGTAGGCCTGGATCAGGTTTTCAGGGCTCACATTGAGTTCGGAACGGTACTGCCCGGCAAAGGATGTCCCGGCTGAATCCTCGCCCAGCGCACTGCTTCGCATGGATACCTTGACTCCTGCACCTGCCTGGATTGTGAGCTCCCGGTAAGCTTCCCGGATTGCATCCGCCAGGTCCTCGGGCACCGCGGCACGAATGATCAACTGCTGGATCTCCGCACTCAATGAAAAAAGCTGATCGAGTTCGTCGACGGACGAAGCCTGGAGGAGCCTGTCGATTTCCGACTGCAGATCGTTGTATTCGAAAAAACGTTCGTAGGCGGCCGCCGAAATGACGAATCCGTCCGGAACCCGGAGTCCGAGATTCTTCCGTATATCCCCGAGGTTGGACATCTTGCTTCCCACCTGGTCGGCCACATCCCTGTCGATCTCGCTGAACGGGATAACGAAACGATCCCCCCGCGGCAGCTTCTTGCTGGCGAGCAGTTCATTGATGGAGTTCTGGATATCGTGGAATCTGTCGAATAGTTCTTTATATTTGCCTGGAGCAATCCGATCGAGGTTCTGGATGATGCGGAAGACGTTCACGGTTACGCCTGTGCATTGAGCGCGAATGAAGGACATTCCGAAAGTCCGGTTTCCCTTCAGCGCCTCCTCCATCTCAGACATGATCTCGAGCGCCTTGTTGTTCGCACTCAGCAGGAGTGTAAAATTGTGATATCGGGCCTTGAACGCCGCGCGGAGCTCTTCGGCGCTTCCCCGGGACAGGGCATCTCCCTGTTTTCGGAAGCCGATCTTTCTCAGAAGGTTTGCCAGAATGGTCATGTTTTTTTCGGGGATTGAGTCTGCTTCATGTCTTGTGGGCGTTCGGGTGCAGGTTTTTCCGGCCCGGCCTGAGCAAACGAAATGTTCGAAACTCGCTGATGCCTGGCAGGGAGAACCTTCTGCCCTTCCCGTTTTCAGTTGAGCTTCGAGAGCTTTTCCACCACCTGGTCGGTCTTCTGTTCCTGCAGCTGCTTTCTCTTGAATGCGTCCTGCAGTTTATAAACGAGTTCATCGATATCCATGGGCTTCATAAGGTAATCAAAGGCGCCCATTTCCATTCCCTGAATGGCGACTTCCATGCTGGCATGGCCTGTGAGCATGATGACTTCGACGAGCGGGTACATCTTCTTGATCTCCCGCAGTGTCTGCAGTCCTCCCATCCCGGGCATCTTGACATCCAGAACGACGACATCCGCGGGGGTTTCCTTCAACGCCTGAATGGCTTCCTCGCCGCTGGTTACACCCCGGGCATCGAGTTTTCGCTTTCTGAGCCTCTTGACCAGCGTCTCCAGGAACTCAACCTCGTCATCCACCAGCAGAACACTGAACGTATCCAATTGAAACACCTCCCGACCCCTGACAGGTCATCGAAAAACCCGCCTCACAATCCGCCACCCTCAAACACACAAGTGCACGGATCAGTAGACCCTGTCCAGTCCCGATTTCCGCAACGGTGTTTGCCTGTCCGAGATGATTCAGCAGCCCGCCAATTCCTCTCTTTGCCTGCCGATCCGCCGGTGCCCGTTCGCGAGGTCTTCCGCAGAAGCCGCGAGAAATCCTCCCCCATTCTGCGACAATCGAATCATATAACCCCTGGGCGCCATCCTCTTTCACAATAAGCCACCGGAAGAGATAATAAACATGAAAGAGATCTCCTGCATCGAGAATATTTTAATATACCATAGGAGCCGCGGCGACTTCTCAATTTTTCAACTCGATCGGCCTCTTTCCTCCCGCCGGCAGAAGGAATCCACGTCGGCTCCTTTCAGAGCGACCGGCTGTCGAACGTTTCGCACTGAATCCATCCCCGAGGAGCCGGACCTTGAAGATTTCAGGAAATGCCACGGGGAACCAACCGGGCTGGAACCTTCTACTGGAATCCGCCGAAGAGTGTTTCCTGCCGGAAGACGGGGAAAACAACGGCGGATCGGGATGTGCCGCCGTCCCGGTGACCGAGAGTCCTTGCTGCTGGAGGTGGGGCGGAAGAAACCTCTCGGCTTTCATGGAATGCGGTCAGGTGAGAGACGTGGAAAGCCTGGCAGGGCGTTTCGGGTAGAACTTCTTGAGCATATCTGCAACCGCAGCCTTCAGGCGGTCAATATTCTCGCTCTTTTCGACAAAAGCATCGGTATTCCTGTCGCCCAGCATACCGGAGTTTTCAGTAAGGAAACTGTGGATGACCACGGGAAGCAGCGGAGTGCGCCTGTGGATCCTGTCCAGGATGTCAAGCGCACCACCGCTGGGTATTTCGAGATCCAGAATGAGCAGATCCGGCGGGTCCTTCCCGTCGACGATGTTCAAAACCTCGTCGCCGTCCTTGGCCACCTGCACCCTGTATCCATCTGCAGCCAATTCACGCTGCAGGAATTCGCGAACATGACGATTGCGGTCCGCTACGAGTATCCTGAATCTATCGTCCATGCTTGTTCACCATCAATTGGAGTAGTGGCCGGTTTTATTCGAGATACCAGCCGCGGGCGGGCACGGGCCGCCCGGGCGGATCCTGTATGGAAAAAGGGCGGCAGGCAGGAAACACAGGCAGTCTCTTCTCCCCGCCTGCCCAGTACCTTCCTCCTTCTTATTCTTCAGACGGCATCTTTACAAGATAAACCGAACAAGGGCTGTACTTCACCACCTGAGTCGCCACGCTTCCCAGTTTGAACCTTGAAGATACACTCAAGCCTCGGCTTCCCATCACGATCAGGTCGATCTTCTCGGTTTCCGCAAAATCGATGATCGCATCGGGCACGGATATGGATGTCACAATGGTCTTCGAACAACTTGTGGATACCCCTTCCGCATACAGGGTGTCACAGGCCAGCTTGACCGCATCCTTTGCACGCTTTTCGATACCTTCCATCACTCGTTCGCGGCGTGCGGGTGAAATCTCGTGGTCTTCCATTCCCCCGATAAAGGGAACAACGCTGATCACAAACACCTCGGCGGACTTCATCCTTGCAAAGTCCATCGCGACATTGAGGGCTTCCATGGAATGCTGCGAACCGTCCACGGGTACCAAGACTTTCATTCTCGCCTCCTCTACACTTCTTTCTTGACTTTTGCTTTTTTCATGCTGAGCCCCAGGCCATCGAACAGGTAGAAGATGGCGTAACCCCACCACATGGTGTACAATACATAGAAGATCAGCAGGCCCGTCATCGTGCCGGCTTTGTCGGAAACCCTCTGGGCTTCGATTCCATAGAAGTTGTAGGACGGTTCCAACGCTTTCTTGATCACCTCGTTGACCACGTTGGATTCTTCGATCTTCTTTTCTTTCTGCAGTTCCTTGTGCATCAGCGTCAGGATCTTCCACCACGTGGACATCACGATCCGTTCATCCTGGCTGTATACTTCGGATACTCTCGCCCCTTCATTCTTATACATCGCATCGGAGTCCCTGACGATTTTGGAGAGCATTTTCCCCAGATCCCCGCTGATCTTCAGTTGTGTGCCTTCGGTACCTACCTGGGCTCCGGCCGCGAGCACAATCTGGATCGCATTCTGAACCTGTTCGGGGTTGTCCATCTTCAGCACGACGTTGAAACTCGTTCCCTCCAATTTCCGGGCATTGTCCGAAACCCTGGGAATGAAGTAGGAGGATCCCTTGGACAGTTTATTGAAAAGATCGTCTGAATATTCCAGGCCGTTCTTTCCTCCCGGGAAGACGGGAGAAAAGATCATGACCAGCACCAGGATGAAAGACACGGCAAGCAGCATGCCAAAGTTGAACGGTTTTTTGTGCCTGACGAGCATATCTATTCCTCCTCCCTCAACATCCCGAGATTGGTGAAAAATTTTCCGAAAACCCAGATCCCGAAAACGGCGACCACCACCCAGAATACTATATTGCCGACGTATTCGATGCCGTTCACCACAGCAGCCGACAGGTTGATTACCTCGAGTTCCGTGAATTTCTTGGGCAGGGTTGCCGCACGGTTGATGAACCCTGCCAGGATCGACACGGCGTAGAATCCCCTGATGTGAATCCCCTTGACGACCTTCGTGGTCAACGCCCCGACCTGGATGCCGAGGAGTGAGCCGATGAGCATGCCCATGGCAAGGGTGTAAAACACGTAACCGTATATGGCGTACTGACCGATGGCAGCCAGCCCCGCGGTGAAGATGATCTGCAGGATGTCCGTTCCCACCGTCGTCATGGACGACACACCGAAGATATAAACAAACATGGGGAACGTGATGAAACCGCCGCCGACTCCCATGATAGCGGCCATGATTCCCACCACGATACCACCCATGGCGACAACCACGCCCGATATCTTCTTGCCGCCCGGAACGAAATCCTCATCGAACCGGATCATGGGAGGAATGTTCATGCCCTGAAGTTTTACGGCAAGCGACGGCGTGTCCGACGGTCCACTTCCATGGGCGTCTCCTCCCGCCGCAGCCGCCCCGCCCCTGGTCGACTTGATAAAATCCGTGAGGGCGTAAAAGCCGAGGAATCCGAGCAAGATGGCATAAACAATGCTTATGAATGCCTCGCTCAGCAGCGGGTCCTTGTTATACAAACCCTTATTGATGGCACCGCCGATGAATGTTCCTCCCGCCGAACCCACAAGAAAGGCGATGGCCAGCTTTCCGGATACGTTTCCAAGCTTCTTGTGAACCGCCGTTCCCATGATGGCCTTGGCAAAAATGTGGAACAGGTCTGTTCCCACGGCCAGGATTCCCTTCACCCCGGCAGCCATCAGGGCTGGAGTGATGATGAACCCGCCGCCCGCTCCGATGCATCCGGTGATCAGGCCCGCTGCCAGTCCGATGGCAATGGAGACCAGAAAAATTGTTGTGGAATAGAATGCCGGCGCATATGCCGTCTTCCCGCCGAGTATCGGCGCGGCTTCCAGCAGCGAAACGCCCAGGATGGGCAGGAGCAGGACGAACAGGAGCAGCAGCTTCTTCCTGTTCTTCATGATGGACATGGAAACTTCATAATCCCACCGCGCATGTGCCATCGAGGCAGCCTTCAAGAACTCGAACACCTTCCTGGGACCACTCATTGAAAAGACCTCCTTTTACGTTGACAAGACACCTTCGACACCTCCTGATTCACTTTGTCCGGCAAGA
>JABUEY010000143.1 GCA_013314815.1 Syntrophobacteraceae bacterium | reverse complement strand
CAGACCGCATGTCGCCTGTCGACGCCTGCGCCACTTTTCTACGCCACATACGCGACGCATGGAATTCTGATGCGGCATTTCAAGACGCCGGTGCGCAACTGCATTTACAGGATGTGTTCCTGACCGTTCCGGCATCTTTTGACGCCGTTGCACGGGAACTCACCGTAAAAGCCGCCCAGGCGGCAGGGATCGACAACCTCACCCTGCTCGAAGAACCCCAGGCCGCTTTCTATTCCTGGATATACAATGAGAAGGCTCGATGGCGAAAACAGGTTCACGTGGGAGAAACCATTCTCGTTTGCGATATCGGAGGTGGAACCACCGACTTCAGCCTGATCCAGGTTTCTGAAGAGGCTGGGGAACTGACCCTGAGACGTGTGGCCGTCGGTGACCATATCCTTCTCGGCGGCGACAATATGGATCTGGCCCTGGCTCACTCCGTCCGTGCCAGGCTGGCGTCCGGGGGAGCGCGGCTGGATTCCCGGCAGTTTCGAGGCCTGTGGTATGCATGCAGAACAGCCAAGGAGGATCTTCTTGCCCACCCTGAACGTGAGGCGGAACCCCTGGTGATTCTGGGCAGTGGATCTTCTCTCATAGGAGGAACCCTTCGCACGGAACTGACCAGGCGTGAGGTGGAACAGGTTCTGGTCGACGGTTTCTTTCCGATGTGCGAAAAGACGGAGTTTCCAAGGGAGCAGCCCAAGGTCGGAATTCGGGAGATGGGTCTTCCCTACGAAACCGATCCGGCAATAACGAGGCACCTGGCGCGCTTTCTCTTCCGGCAGGCGCAGGAGGCATCCGAGGGCGACAATCCGGGGGTGCCTTATCCCTCCGCCGTTCTGTTCAACGGCGGAGTCATGAAATCGCAGTTGCTCCGCAAACGCGTGATCGATGTTCTGAAGAACTGGCAGGGAAAAACCGAGATCCGGGAACTGCACTCGGTGGATCTCGACCTCGCCGTCGCATGCGGGGCCGCCGGTTATGGGATGGCCCGCCGTGGCCGTGGAATCAGGATACGCGGAGGCACCGCTCGATCCTACTACATCGGAATCGAGAGCGTGATGCCCGCGGTTCCCGGAATTCCCTCGCCCATGAAGGCACTTTGCGTAGTGCCCTTCGGCATGGAAGAGGGCACTGAATCTGAAATTCGCCAGAGAGAATTCGGCCTGGTAGTGGGCGAACCCGCTGTATTTCACCTCTTTGCCTCGACCACCCGGAAAAACGACCGGATCGGAGAGGTCATCGAGGACTGGCTCGACGAAATCGAGGAGGTAACCACCATGGAGGCCGTCCTGCCGGTGACGGACGCCAGGGAAGGTGGGTTGGTCGTTCCCGTCTGGCTCCAAAGCAGGGTTACCGAGGTGGGGACTCTCGAGCTGTGGTGTGTAAGCCGCGATGAAGATCGGCGATGGAAACTCGAATTCAATCTCAGGGAACGTGAAGACACCTGACGGAAACAGCAGCAGATGAACACAGCACTTGCTACCGAGGAAGCTCCCTATACGTACGTCATTGGAATCGATCTCGGCACAACCAACACCGCTCTCGCTTTCGTGAACATCACCGAAGGTGGTGCGGCAGAGCGAGTCATACAACTTTTCGAAATCCCCCAGTTGATATCGGCGGGTGAGGTGGCGCGCCGCCCCGTCCTGCCTTCTTTCCTCTACATACCGGGATCCTTCGAACTGCCGCCGCGCAGCACCGCGTTGCCCTGGGACGTCGACCGCACTCATGCTGTCGGTGAATTCGCCCGCGAACAGGGCGCTCTTGTCCCGGGGCGTATGGTATCATCCGCCAAGTCATGGCTCTGCCACGGCGGCGTGGATCGAACGGCCCCTATCCTTCCCTGGGGGGCCGACCCGGAAGTGGGAAAAATCTCCCCCGTCGAGGCAAGTTCCCTCTACCTCGGCCACCTCCGGGAAGCGTGGAATCATCTCCAGGCCGACGGCGACGAAAGTGGCGGTATGGAGGAGCAGCTCATTTTGCTCACCGTCCCGGCGTCCTTCGATGAGGTTGCACGGGAACTGACAGTCACTGCTGCCCACAAGGCCGGACTGAACCGGGTCATACTCGTCGAGGAACCTCTTGCGGCCTTCTATGCCTGGATATCGAGGCACGAGTCGAACTGGCGGGATCAGATGAGTCCGGGGCAGCTCGTGCTGGTATGCGATATTGGAGGCGGCACCTCGGATTTTACAGTGATAGCCGTCCGGGAAGGTGAACACGGGCTCCGCTTCGACCGCCTGGCAGTGGGCGAACACCTCCTTCTCGGCGGCGACAACATGGACCTGGCTCTCGCTCGCCACCTTGAAATTCAACTGATCGGCCAGCCGGGAAGACTTGATTCCCGGCGCTGGCACCAGCTCTGGCATCAATGCAGAAAGGCCAAGGAGATCCTGCTTTCCGGGGAATCCCGGGTTGAGTCGGCGGACATCACCGTGATGGGAACTGGAGGAAAACTGATAGCGAACACTCTAAAGGGAACTCTCAGCCGCCGGAAGGCCGAAGAATTGATCATCGATGGGTTCTTCCCATTTGTTTCTCCGGAGGACTCCCCCACCGCCCCGCCCCGTGCCGGGCTCACCGAGTGGGGCCTGCCGTTCGTTCAGGATCCGGCCATCACCCGACACCTGGCCTACTTCTGGCGCCGCTCCCTTCCCGTTCTTGAACGGGAGACCAGACGGACTTCCCTGTACCCCGATTATATTCTTTTCAACGGAGGCGCACTCACTCCCCCGTCTATACGCAACAGGATCAAGGCCGTGGTCGGATCCTGGTTCACATTGCAGGCTGGAGAAGGCTGGACGCCCGTCGAACTCGAAAATCCGCGCCCCGAGCTTGCCGTGGCTGCAGGAGCCGCCTACTACGGGCTTGTGAGGCTGGGGGAAGGGGTGCGCATAGGTGCCGGAAGTCCGCGGACCTTTTACGCGGAAATCGCCAATCGTAACAAAGAACCCTCCGAGAGCACGGCAGTACAGGCTGTCTGCCTGGTGCCGCGCGGTACTGAAGAAGGTTTCGAAGCGACGCTCGATCAGCTGTCATTCGAGGTGCTCACCAATCAACCCGTCTCGTTCCAGGTGCACAGCTCGAATACCCGCCTTGGAGATCGCCTGGGTGATGTGGTGAATCTCGACGAATCCGAAACCACTCCCCTCCCACCCATCCGCACCATTCTGAGGTTCGGAAAAAAGAGCACGGCTCAGAACCTCCCCGTGCGACTCGCCGTGCGCCTCACTGAAATCGGCACCCTCGAACTCTGGTGCCGTTCTCTCAAAACCCCGCACCAGTGGCAGCTCCAGTTCGATGTACGGCAGGAAAGAGATGCACACAGTCTTCTGCCGGACACGGGAGAGACCGTCGATACGGGGTTTATCCAACAGGCGCAGGATAGAATCACCACCCTATTCAGCAAGGGAGCCCGGGTGGATGAAAACCCTCCCGAACGCCTCATAAAGGAGCTTGCCTCCATCCTCGATCTGCCGAAGGAAAAGTGGCCTACATCACTCATCCGGAAGCTGGCCGATACACTCCTTCGCGACGTCTCCACCCGTTTCCCGACTCCCCGGCACGAATCCAGGTGGTTGAACCTGCTCGGTTACTGCCTGCGTCCCGGCTTCGGAGCCCCCCTGGATGATTGGCGCATTGGCGAAGCCTGGAAGATATTTCCCGCGGGCCTGCAATTCCCAAGGCAAGCCCAGGGGAGGTCCGAATGGTGGATCTTCTGGCGCAGGGTGGCCGGAGGATTGAATGCAGGCCGGCAGCTGCGCATCTTTCAGGAAGTTTTTCCTCTCCTGCAGGTCGATGAAAGAAGACGCAGGAAGACGGCGAAGACGACGGCAAGGAGCGTGAATCCACAAGAACAGATCGAAGCGCTCATGGCTCTTGCCAACATGGAACGCCTTCCTGTTAACGCAAAGCAGGACCTGGCAGAGATCCTGCTGAAAAGGATTCGAAAAGAAAAGCCGAAGCCACAGGATCTTTGGGCGATAGGCAGGCTCGGTGCCCGCATCCCCTTCTACGGTCCATTGAACGAAGTCGTACCTGCACAGGTGGTCTCATCCTGGCTGAATATCCTCCTGTCCCTGGATCTCGAACCCTCTGAATCCTCCGCCCGGGTCTTCGTCCAGCTCGCTCGACGCACTGGCGACAGGGAAAGAGACCTGCCGCCGGCCGACGTCGAAAAGGTCGCTTTCCGACTCGAACAACTTCCTCACGGCAGCCGGTTCAAAGAACTCCTCGACGACCCGTACGGCGCTCTCCGGAGCTTGGAACAGGACTGGATTTTCGGAGAAACCCTGCCGGGGGGGCTGGCCGTTGTTCCAGACACACTGGAATGAACGCTCTCCACGGTGCGAAAAACAAGGCCCCGAAAACGAAGGTTCAACCGGTTAACTTCCATGAGCCGTGAGCTCACAACCAACTATGAAAATAGGTCTGGCCTGGCTTGAGCCCCGGTTGAATGCCCAAACCAGGAAGATGACGCCAGACCACGCACATAAAACTCATGATCAGCTGATCTCTTGAAAAACGGACCAACCCGTTCGGGCATCTTCTCATAAAACGAGTACTCCGGTGCTTTTCTCGAATCCGTTATTTTTTGTTCAAAGGAGCGCTGGCATCACGACGGCATGCGGCATCATAACGGCATTCAGTATCATAACGGCATTCAGTATCACAACGTCATACAAAGGCGGGAATCCAGTCCCAGCAAAGATCTCGCCAGAAGGATCTCTCCGCCCGGGATTTTTTTGCTCTGTCCATCTTGTCATCCAGTTGTCTTCCAGGCACTTTCCTATGTCGCGAAACCGTTCCTCCATGCGCGGTTACGCTTCCTGGATTCCCGCCTTTTGTATGACGTTGTGGAGGCTGTGGGAATGACGTTGTTGTGGGAAGGATGTTGTTGTTTGTCTATTTCACCTTTGGGTGAAAACCGTCCGGGTAAGCGTATTATGAGATGAACCAGGACGAAGACACGCTCGAGGAGCAATTCGGGCAACATATCGAACCTCTGCGGACTGTCTCATGAGACAGTTTTGTCCTGAGAGTCGCATCGAGACATTACGTTCTTTGCAAAACCGGTTCTTCCATGTTCATGAGCTTCTGCCCGCTCTCAACGCCACTCTCTTCAACATCCGCACGGCTGTTTCACCACTGTCTCGTTATGCGCAGGTTCTTTTCGTCACGGCATTCGGCCCGTGAAAGACACCGTAGACCTTAATCTTTTGAATTGGCACAGGGTTTTGCCTCTGCCTGGAAGTTCTTGCCCGATCCTTGCAATGACATTTGAAGGGCCTGCAATGGAACAGGGTCCGGACAGGCAGAGTAAAGAAATGCAGTCCGTTGCGCGGACAAGTTTTTCCCCGTGCAGTCGGCTCACGAGAGAACCGGCAGCGAACAGGACATGCTCAACTAACGAGGATGAAACGGCAGTTTCATCAGGGAGGATCCTATGGGAAAGGGAATCATCATTTTTGCGACTCGAACGAACCAAACCAGGAAGATTGCGGAACTCATCGCGGAAGGGATGCGCATGGAAGGGATGGACGTAACCGTATCGAGTGTTTCTGAACTGGAAAAAGAAAAGACCGATCTTCAGGGATTCGATGCTGTTTTGCTCGGCGCGGCCACCTACCATGGCGAAATGATGCAGCCTATGAAAACGCTTCTTTTTGCTCTTGAAAAGGCAAACCTTGAAGGCAAGGTAGGCGGTTCGTTTGGAGCCTACGGTTGGAGTGGGGAGGCTCCGGGGAGAATCTACCAGACCATGCAGAACGTTCTGAAAATGCGCATGGTTACCGGCCCCCTCATGCTCAAATCTGCATCTGTGTTGGGTGGCCTGAAGATGGCTCAGGAATACGGCAGGGACATTGCGAGAAAGGTATCGAACGATGCATGAGGAGACACCGCGATATGCGGGATGGGAGGAGTCTGACTCGAATTCCATCCGATCCATGCGGAAAGAGTCGTTTGTGGTTTTTCAGCATTCATGGAACACCTTTGAGGGCAGAACGCGATGGACGCACTGATCTTATCGAGGTTGCAGTTTGCGGTAGCCACCTATTTCCATTTTCTATTCGTCCCCCTCACCCTCGGTCTATCCATCCTGATCGCCATAATGGAAACGATCTTCGTCAGGACGGGGGACGAGGAATACAGGAGAATGGCCAAATTCTGGGGCAAGATATTTCTGATCAACTTCGCCATGGGAGTCGTAACGGGAATAACCCTTGAATTCCAGTTTGGCACCAACTGGTCCCGTTATTCGAGTTACGTGGGAGATATCTTCGGATCCCTTCTGGCCATCGAGGCCACGGTGGCTTTTTTTCTTGAATCCACGTTTATCGCCGTGTGGGCTTTGAGCTGGAACAGGCTTTCTCCCAAGGCTCACGCCGTTACCATCTGGCTCGTGGCTGCGGCATCGAGCCTTTCCGCCGTCTGGATTCTCATCGCCAACGCATGGATGCAGCATCCCGTGGGGTATACGATACGAAACGGACGAGCGGAACTCACGGACTTCTTCGCGGTTGTCACCCAGTCTTTCGCCATTCACCAGATCATTCACACCTTGAGCGCTGCCTACATTCTTTCGGCCTTTTTCGTGATGGGTGTGAGTGCATATCATCTCCTGAAAAAACAGCATACTTCTTTCTTCGGGCGGTCCTTTCGCCTGGCCCTCGTGATGGGTCTCGTTTTTTCCATCGTCGAGGTCGTGCAGGGACACATGCACGGCGCCGAAGTGGCCAGGGTTCAGCCGACCAAGCTGGCGGCCATGGAATCGCTCTGGGATACCACCGCCCATGCTCCCCAGTACCTGTTTCTCGTACCCGATGAAAAGAACGAACGCAATTTCATTGAACTGGGAGCCATCCCTGGAGCGTTGAGCATGCTCGCCTATCACGATTCGAGCGCGACGGTCAGGGGACTGAAGGACTTCCCCAGGGACGAGAGGCCTCCCGTGACCCTTTCCTTCATCAGCTTCAGGATCATGGTCGGGCTCGGCTTTCTCTTCCTTGCACTCATGACGGTCGGATGGTTCCTGCGAAACAGGCTCGAAGAGCACCCATGGTATCTCAAGACGATGCTCTACGCCATCCCTCTGCCCTACATCGCCGCGCAGGCCGGCTGGACTCTTGCCGAAGTCGGGCGCCAGCCATGGGTTGTCTATGGAGTCATGAAGACGTCAGACGCCGTCTCCCCCATCGCCGTGTCCCAGGCGCTTGTTTCGCTGCTTGCATTCGTCGGAGTGTATTCGTTGCTGGGAGCCGCTGCGCTGTATCTTATCATCATGCATGTCCGCAGGGGCCCTGAAAGTGGTCAGCCTGCCTGAAGCGCGAGGAGGATTTCGACATGCTGGAATCAATCTGGTTTTTTCTGTGGGGACTCCTGTGGGCCATCTACTTCATGCTGGATGGTTTCGACCTCGGCCTGGGAACGCTGATGCCTTTTGTCGCCAGGGACGACATGGAAAAACGAACGGTCTACAGGGCCATGGGGCCTTTCTGGGACGGCAACGAAGTGTGGCTGATTACGGCAGGGGGAGTAACCTTCGCCGCGTTTCCCCTGGCATACGCCGTGATGTTCAGCAGCCTCTATTCCGCACTGATGCTGCTGTTGTTCGCCCTGATTTTTCGAGGCGTCGCGATGGAGTTCAGAGGCCAGATCCATCATGAAAAATGGAAGAAAGTCTGGGATTACTCCCTGACTGCGGGCAGCTTTCTTGCCGCCCTGCTGCTCGGTGTGGCCTTTGCCAATATCTTCCAGGGAATTCCCATAGACGAGAAAGGGGTTTATCAGGGGTCGCTTATCACGCTGTTGAACCCGTACGGCCTGCTTGGAGGCGTCCTGTTCGTGGTGATGTTCGCCCTGCACGGCTGCATCTGGCTCGCACTGAAAACAGAGGGCCCTCTTCACGACAGGGCCACCACTCTGGCATCCCGACTCTGGACGGCACTGCTCGCAGCAGCCGTAATTTTTCTCGCGGCTACGTGGTTTGCCACCAGGCTTTACGACAACTACCTCGAAAATCCGCTCTTCTTTGTGGTGCCCATACTGCTGATTCCCATTATCGCCGTTTCAGCTCTTGTGATGACGAGGGTGTACATTTCCAGAACACGCTGGTGGGAAGCCTGGTTTGCATCGAGCCTCTTCATCGTTGGGACGACCCTGTTCGGGGTGGCGGGCCTTTATCCTCATCTGCTCCCGTCCAGCATCAACCCGGCCTACAGTGTGACCATTCACAATGCCGCATCGTCGCCGCTCACCTTGAAAATCATGCTCGGAGTCGCGCTCACCGTCATTCCCGTGGTCATAGCCTACCAGGCCTGGGTCTACCATTTCTTTAAAGACAAGATCCAGCCATCCGACCTGGCACATGATGAGGGCTATTGAAGGCAGGAAGCATGCGTGACAATTGTATGCATGCCGGTTCGAGCGTGGAGGATCAACCGCACGGCCGGGACCGGCATTCCATCCTCAGTCGGGGGTCATCGAACGGGAGAACCGGTTCCTGAGCCGGTTCTCCCGATAGACATCCTCCCTGTTTCCCCTGCACAATCCGGAATACAAGCGGAATCGGAACACATCCCACGCAATCCCTGCACAGATGATGGGCTTTATGTTGCGGTGATGCATGGCAAGTGATTAGAATAAGAATTCACAGGTCCAGCAGCAGCCATTCCGGGCTGTCGGCCGTTTTTCGAGTCTTCAAGGAAAGCGGATGGAATCACACCAATAAAAGGGAGCCCTGTTTCGCATGAAAAGGATAGCAGTCATTGCCTGCACTCTGCTCCTCCTGGCCTTCCTGCCTGCAGCCTTTGCCTTCTGCGAGGCGCAGCCGATCACCGTAACCATCTATAACCAGAACCGAGGTCTCATCAACGAAGTCCGCGATCTCTCGATTCCCAAGGGAATACACCTGCTGGAGTTCAGGGACGTGGCTGAAACCGTCGATCCGACGTCCCTCCAGGTGCGTTCTCTCACCGCTCCTGAATCATTCAAAGTGCTCGATCAGAACTATGAATACGACCTGATCAACGTACAGAACCTGCTCAACAAGTACATCTCCAAGCGCCTGAAGATCATCGTCCCGGACCCCCAGGGTCCTCCCGAGGCCAGGGTGGTCAGGGATGCGGTGCTGCTTGCCAACAACGACCGGCCCATCTTTCAGATCGATGCATCGGACACATCACCTTCCTCTCCGGGCCGTTCCGAGATCTATGTCGGCAGCTACGATGCAATTCTTCTGCCCGAAATTCCCGAAGGGCTGAGGCCTCAGCCTACCCTGCTCTGGCTTGTGGACAACCGGGGGCAGGAACAGCACAAGGTCGAAGTCTCCTACCTGGCGGGCAACATCAACTGG
>JABUEY010000142.1 GCA_013314815.1 Syntrophobacteraceae bacterium | reverse complement strand
GTCGCCCCGACTCCCGCTCCGACCGACCCTTCCTGTACAGGATCGCAAGACGCGTTTTCACAGGCCAGGTAGCCCAGTTCGGCGTCGGGGTAAATGCCGCTGTCGTTGATCCCGAGGTCGAATATCACTCCTCCCGCGATGATGGGGACAACTCCATGGCCCGTGTCAAAACCGATGCCTCTTTCCCTGAGATATCTTCTCACTCCATGAGCGACACTCGTACCGAATGCGCTTCCTCCGGAAAAGAACAGCCCGTGCACCTGGTTTACGAGATTGAGGGGATTCAACGTGTCCGTACCGAAAGTCCCGGGCGCTCCACCCCGCACGTCAACCCCTGCGGTGGCTCCACGCTCCGGCAGGATGATCGTGCACCCGGTCGAGATTCCCGGCAGTGAAGCGTGGCCGACGAGGATACCCTCGATTGCCGTCAATGTGTCATTCGTCATTCTTGTCTTCCTTGAAATGCTTGTACAAATACCGGTAGATTTCCTTGCCTATTTCGATCCCTGTCTCGATGATCTCGGGTCCGAACTGGCGGCCCGTGGCGGTGCGGAATGTCCCCGCGATGCGGAAGGTTCCGGATATTCCCCAGGGAAACCTCGCGAGGAGTTCCTGGGGGGAAAGCCCCTGGTGGTTGGCCATGTGCCAGAGGGTATGAGTGAAGGTATCGGATCCCCAGCGGAACTTGTCGGCATCATACAGACAATCGCTCACCAGCTGAAACCAGGGGCGGGTGCACGGGGTCGGAGCGGTGAAGGCTTCGTGATTGCGTATCGCCTCACAGATACACTCGACCTCGTTTCTGCTCAGGTGAAAATCCAAGAGCAGCTTTTCCGCTTCCATCGCCCCCGCCTCGGCGTGCCTTTCCTCGCTGCGGCGAATGTCGTGAAGCAATCCGGCAAACAGTCCAAGCATCATAAGACGCTCGGTGCGCCTGAAACTCATGCCGTCCGGTTCCACCTCGATAAAGATGAGCGCAGCCGTATCCATGCTTACACGCGTGGTGTGGAAGATGCCGTGTCCCAGGTCTTCCTGGAGAAGCGGTTCAACGGTTCTGCGCATGCGAAGGACGGCGGGATGGCTGAAAAAGAGCTTTCGTGCCAGTGCAATGGGTGCCTTGAAACGGATGTAGAACTCGGGAACAGGGTGTTTCGAAGCGATCCGCTCCGCCTCTCTTTGCAGTCTGCGTGTGACTTCATCCATGAAACACCGCTTCTACCTGGTGGAAATGGAACTCTTCCTTAGACATTTTCTTCATATTCGCAACCGATCCGGCAGGTCCTTTCCGCCTGTCACAACAGGCAGGATCCATCCAGTGTGTCCGGGTAAGGCCTTCCTGCTGAATCGAAGGAAACGCCCGGAACCGTTCCCATCCCTGTCAGAGCATGCACACGTCCGGACAGGCCTGGAAGAGTTTTTCCTCCATCTGGACAATCCGTTTGATCATGATATCGAGCACCTTCAGGGATACGTCGGGAAACTGGAGGAGCATTCTTCGGAAGCTTTCGCGGTCGAGAGTCAGGCATTCCACGTCCGTGACGGCGCGGACTGAAAAAAGCCGCCTGATATCGGAAAACAGGGCGAGTCCCCCGAAAAACTCACCTTCTTTCAGTTCGTTCAAAAAGATCGAACAATCTTTCAGTTCCCTGAGCACCCGGGCTGTTCCCGACACGACGATATATCCGCAATCATCCATGTCTCCCTGGTGAAACAGGAATTCTCCGGCCCGGTAGCACCTCCTCCTGCTCAGGTAAGCATAGAGTCTCAGATTCTGCAAGGGGATGGCCGAGAATGCCGGAACGTTTCGAAGGATTTCCAGGTTTTCATCCAGTTCGCAGCGGTCACGCATCGCCGACGAACAGGGTTTATCCGATTCCGTGGGCGAGTTCATAAAAGAGCCCCTTTCGTGAGGTCAATTCCTCGTATTGTCCGATTTCCACTATCTTCCCCGCCTTCATGACCGCGATTTGGTCATAATCCCGGACCATTTCGAGACGGTGAACCACCGAAATCAAGGTCGATTTTCCTCTGAGCCCGTAATGGATCAATGCCTGGATGCGGTTCTGGGATGCGTTGTCCAGGCTTGCCGTCGCTTCGTCGAATATGAGAATGTGCGGACGCTTCAACAGGACCCTGGCGATGGCAATCTTCTGCTTCTGCCCCCCCGAAAGCCTGTCGCCCTTGCTGCCCACCCGGAATTCTAACCCCGCCTCCATGACCTCCTCAAGGAGGCCTCTATCTTTTAGTAGATCCACCACGCGCTGCCTGATCCTTTCGGCTTCATCCGGACGGTTCGACTTCGGGTGGCCGAACAGTACGTTATTGAGGATGCTTTGACTGAAAAGATATTCCGACGGGCGGTAGAATGCGAAAGCGTGAGGGTCTTCCCGGGACATCTTCTCCCTGAAGCGGCGGCGGGTTCGAAGGATACTTTCTTCAAAAGCGGGAGACAGGGAAGCCATCTTGTGCAAAGCGGGTCTGAAACGAAGGGCAAGGGAGAGAATCGCCCTTTTGTCCTGCCCGGACCATTCCTCCTTTTCAGACCTGGTCATGCGTTCCGCAATATCCTTGAACTGATCGAGTTCCTGCGGTTCGATGGGGCTGAGCCGGAAGAAGTAGGCGTCTTGCTCCAGACCTTCCAGCAAGGACACGGTCTGCAACGCGATTTCGGCGCCCAGTTCGACCAGGGATGGCATGATGCCTTCGTCCTCGAGAAACCTGCGGAATTGTGGATTGCCGGCGAGCTGCGCAGTTTGGAATCCTTCTCTTTCCGACGAACCGAACGTGATGTTCTCGCCCACGCTGAGATGATACTGAAAATGGTTCTCATCAAAGAAATCTACAAGACCCGCCGGCTCGACCTTCCACCGTTCCATAAAGGCGCCTCTTACGGACAGCAGTTCCCGAGCCAGTTGTTCATGCCTTTCCCTGGACAGGGTCGAGTCCATGCCCATTCTCAGGATGTCTTCCGACAGGCCCACGTTCTCCAGGACACCGAGAATCTCGCCCCTGCCGGGCAGTTCATCCCCTCCGACGAAACTGCGATCGAGGGACTTGCTGGCGTAAAGGACATTCTCGAGGATCGTGCCGTCGAAGATGAACGGGTGCTGAGCCACGTACCCGATGTTGTGGCTGACGTCGTACTTGGTGAGTGTCTTGAGCTCCCTGCCTCCGATGGTCACATGCCCGGAGGTGTAGCTGTAGAGCTGTCCGATGATCATGGCGAGCGTGCTTTTCCCGCTTCCCGACTGGCCGACGATGGCAAGCTGTTCACCCCTTTGGATGTCAAGGGAAACCTGGTCCAGGATTCGGACCCGGCCTTCGGCCTGGTAGGTGAGGTCCGTCACGCTGATCGGGCCTTCCAGGTCGTACGGCTTCCGGTCTTCGGCCGGGAGCAGTTCGAAATCCGGTCTTTCATCGAAGTATTCCATCACCTGCCGATATCTGACCTTGCTGTCCTGAAGACCCTGGTAGTAGTCCATCAGCTCCTTCCACGGATCGTAAAGCTTTTCATAGGCTGAAAGAAAGGCCACCAGCGCACCCAGGTCGAGCCTGCCCTGGATGGTCAGGTATCCGCCAAGGAGAAAAAGAACGAAGGGGCCGAGACTCTGGAAGAAGTTGTTAACGAACTTGGTGAGGAACTTGAAGATGTTCATCCGGTGCCGGATGTGGAACAGGGAGGCGGCAAAGCCGCCTAGCTTGAGGCTTTCCAGTCGGTGCCCAGCGTTGCCGTGAATCTCGTGCATGCCGGATATGGCCTCGCCGATCACGTTGCTCATGGATCGGGTGACGTCGATTCGCCGCTGGTTCAAAAGGTTAAAGCGCTTCTGCAGTATGGGAATGATGAGGATTTCAGCAGGGTAGATGGAGAAGCTGATGAGAGCCAGGAGCGGGTTGAGATGGGCCAGGTACGCTGCAAAGGTCAGGAGGGTCAGCACATTGATGAGAGGCACGGCCAGCGCTCCGCCCAGGAACTCCCCGACGGCGCTGAGTTCCGAGGTGAGCGAGGAAATAACCATCCCCGGAGGCGTTCGCCTGAAAAACGGCAGAGGCAGGTTCAAAATGTGATCGTATAAACGGGTACGCAGGTCCAAGAGGATGCGCTGCCCGATGAAGCCCTGAAGGACGTTGATCAGGTACTTCAGAGCTCCCGCCGAAACGACCGCGGCCAGGTACAGGCCGCAGTAGACCAGGAGTACATCGATCTTCCTGAACGCAATGGCCGTGTTCACAATGCGCTTTTGCATCTCCAGCGGAAAGACTCGAAGAAAGATAGTCAGGAGAATAAGCAGAAAGAGCAGAAGCTGAAGCGCCCGATGACGCTCAAGAACCCATGAAAACAGTGGCTTTTTCGTAATCATTCGGTGTTACTCCAGGAATGCTCAATGCAGCGGGTATGTTCGGAGCGTGCGGTTCATACTTCATCACGGGGCACTGAAAGTCAACGATAGTTTTCCTCGGTCAAAACAAGGACGTACAGGAACTGCTGGCCGGCCGTGTCCTCTGCGAGCAGCCTCAAGAGACGATCCGAAACGAGGAGTTCATCCGGCAAACGAGTACCTCCGTGCTTCTCGATCATCCGGCGCTTTTCACACAAAGGATCGATGGCATCCCAACGTCATTCCCGCGAACTGTTTCGCCATCCACGGGTACTTTTCCTGGCTTCCCGCCATCGCGGGAATGAGTGCGCCTGGGAGGGCAATGACATTGTTGCGGGTGTATTCCATCTTTGTGTGACAACGGTCCGGGTACGCGTTTGCCGGATGAACCGAAAAAGGATGACTCGGCAAAAAATCCTTGACTCACGGATCAAATTACAGTAATAGTAATCATTACTATTTAATGGGGTGCTTTTATGGACCAAAGAAAACAGACGTTTCGGATGACTCGTCAGCGACGCTTCATCCTGGAAGAACTTCACAATTCCGGTTCTCATCCTACCGTCGACGAGATTTATGAGAGGGTGAGGAGGCGGATGCCTCGAATCAGTCTGGGCACGGTGTATCGTAACCTCGAGTATATGGCTTCTCACGGGCTGGTGGGCAAGCTTGACCTGTATGGCCGTCAGAAACGGTTCGACATCAATTCGGAACTGCATTATCACATCCGGTGTGACCGGTGCGGAGCACTCGCTGACGTCGAACTCGAATCAACCGCTTTGTTGAATGAGGCAATCAAGTATACCGGGGACTACGAGGTCCTGGAAATCCGGCTTGAACTCCTCGGTTTATGTCCAACATGCCGAAAGAATCGTGATTCGGCCGAGGGACGATTCCCCTCTGATCTGGAACAGAGAGGCAAACAGTGATTTTCCCGCCTGGACGGACAAGTCCTTGAACCTGGCGGACGGTTCGACATGAAATCAGAGAATGACCATTGGACAATCTGGAGGACAACATGAAGCAAATGAAAGGATCGCAGACAGAAAAGAACCTGCTGATGGCTTTTGCGGGGGAGTCCCAGGCTCGGAATCGGTACACCTATTTTGCGAGCCAGGCCAAGAAGGACGGCTTTGTTCAGATCGCTCAAATCTTCGAGGAAACGGCAAACCAGGAAAAGGAGCATGCCAAGAGGTTCTTCAAATTCCTCGAGGGGGGCGAGATCTCGATCACGGCCGCTTTTCCCGCTGGGGTGATCGGGACCACCCTGGAAAACCTCAAGGCGGCGGCTATGGGCGAGAAGTTCGAGTACAGTGAACTCTATCCTGAATTTGCACGCGTTGCCAGGAGTGAAGGCTTCGATGAAATTGCCGATGTGTTCGAGGCCATCTGTGTTGCGGAGGAGCAGCACGAGAAGAGGTACAATGACCTGGCCGCCAACGTGGAGAACAACCGTGTCTTCAGAAAGAGTTCGAAGGTAGTCTGGCGGTGTATCAACTGCGGCTACCTTCATGAGGGAGAGGAAGCGCCTGACCTGTGCCCCGCCTGCGCTCACCCGCGGGACCATTACGAGGTCCTGGGGGAAAACTGGTAGCCGGCGCGGGCGTTCCGTTGGAGTTCCGGTTTCGTTTTGAGAACATTCAACAGGGAGTATTCGATGCAGCCTGTCGAAATAAAGAAAGACATCTACTGGGTGGGAGCCATCGACTGGAACATCCGGGACTTTCATGGCTATTCCACTCCAAAGGGAACAACTTACAATGCCTTCCTCGTGAAGGACGACAAGATCACGTTGTTCGATGTCGTAAAAAAGCCGTTCAAGGATGACCTGGTTCAAAACGTGAAGCGGCTCGGGGTAGAGAAGCTGGACTACCTGGTCGTGAATCACGTGGAGATGGATCATTCCGGGGCGCTTCCGGAGGTGATCGAGGTACTCAGGCCGGAAAGGATTGTCTGTTCTCCCGCCGGGAAGAAAGCTCTCATGGATCATTATCACAGGGAGGACTGGCCGTTTGAGGTGGTGGAAACGGGACAGGAGCTGAGCCTGGGCAAGAGGACCCTGCAGTTCCTGGAAACCCGGATGCTTCACTGGCCGGACAGCATGATGTCATACATCGAAGAGGACCGGCTGCTGATATCGAGCGACGGTTTCGGCCAGCACTGGGCCACCAGCGAACGTTTTGATGACGAAGTCAACCAGGAGGAACTTCTGGCCCACGCGGCGAAATATTATGCCAACATCCTCCTGTTGTTTTCGCCGTTGGTGCAGAAGCTGATCGCCAAAGTGCAGGAACTGGGCCTCCAAATCGACATGATTGCGCCCGACCACGGCCTGATCTGGAGGTCCGACCCAGGCAGAATCATCCAGGCATACAACAGCTGGAGCCTCCAGGAATCCAGGGAAAAGGCCCTCATCATTTACGACACCATGTGGCAGTCCACCGAAAAGATGGCATTTGCCATAGCGGAAGGGCTGAACCAGGAGGGAGCAGCCTTCAAGCTGCTCAACCTGAAGCTGAATCACCGCAGCGACATCATGACGGAAGTGCTCGACGCAAAGGCGATTGTGTTCGGGTCTTCCACAATCAACAACGGCATGATGCCTTCCATGGCGGATGTCCTGTGCTACATGAAAGGGCTGCGTCCTATAGGCAAGCTGGGAGTGGCTTTCGGTTCGTATGGTTGGAGCGGTGAAGCGGTAAAGCACATCACCGACGTGCTCACGGAAATGAAGTTCAAGGTATTGAATGGTGGCCTGCGGGTCAGGTTCGCTCCCACGCCGGAAGACCTGGAAAAGTGCGTGGATTTGGGGCGGCAGATCGGAAAAGAGGTAAAACGGGCCAAGGTGTAAGGAAGACCGGGGTCAAACGGGGGGTAGAGGCGGTCTCACCGTCTCTACCCGTCGGGCCATCGTGCCCTGACCACCGTTCCAACTCCCGCCTCCGAATCCACATGAAAGCAGCCTCCAGCAAGTTCCGTCCGCTCCTTCATGCTCGCCAGGCCCAATCCCCGCTTCCAGTCGTCAGAAAGCAGAATCTTTTTCACATCGAAGCCCAGGCCGTTGTCTTCAATGACCACCTCGATTCCAGGATCCTCCTTGGTCAGTGAAACGCGCACGGTGCTTGCACCGCTGTGCATGGCCGTGTTGTCAAGCGCCCCCTGGATGATTCTGAAAATGATGATTTTCAACGGTTCAGGGACGTCCTTTTCCTCCAGGGTGATTTCCTGTTCAACGAGTATATGCGGGTGTGTTTTTCGGAACTGCCCGCACAACCAGCTTGCGGCGGCCACGACTCCGAAATCGTCCAGGACGGTGGGGCGCAGATCCATGTACAGCTTCCTGGCTTCCTCCACGGCGTTTTGAATCATGGGTATAAGGGGTTGGAGTGTCTTTGCCATGAGCGAGGCGTCATTGGAACGCCCGATCCTCAGGGCGTTTTCCACTCCGAACTTTATGGCCACGAGGGTTTGTCCTATGCTGTCGTGGAGTTCCTGCGCGAGCCTGGAGCGCTCCTCCTCCTGGACACCGAGAAGCTTCGAGGAGAGAAAGCGCAGCTGTTTCTCGGATTCACGCAGCGATTCCTCGGTCTTCTTGCGCTGCAGGAGCTTCCACATGCCGTCCATCAGAAGAGTCAGCTGCCTGACATCGGAAGCGTCGTAGTCTTCCTCCTTGTTGGCAACGGCCGCCACTGCGACAATCCTCCTCCCATCGAAAAAAGGAACGCTCATAAGCCTTTTCAAGGGTACGTGCCCGGCCGGATAACCCTTCTTCGGCAAGTCGGAGGCGGAATAATCATTGACAATGAGCGACCTGCGCCTGCGCACCGCTTCCGCCCAGAGCCCGGCATCAGAGATGGGAAAATGGACCACGGCTTCTTCCATACCGCATTCCCGCATTGCACTCGCCGATGACGCATGCCGCACGAACACCGTCTCGTCGTCGTTCATGAAGCCCAGAAATCCCAGGCTGCTGCGGGTAAGTTTGACCTCCTGTTCCAGGATAAAATCCGAGATATCACTCATCGATGCCTCGGTCATCATACTCAACCGCAGGAGTGCCTCGAACCGTGATTCGTCGAGACGCAGCGCTTCTTCGACCCGCTTGTGTTCGGTAATATCATGCAGGATTCCCAGTTTCGCCACGGAACCATCGGGATTCCTTATGGGTGTTTCGAATACGTCATAAACCCTGTCATTCTTGAAAGAAGTGCTTACCCTGTGAATATTCTTCCCGTCGCACACATCGTGATGATGACACCATGGGCAGGTGGAAGTCTTCCCCTGGAAATATTCGTAGCACTTTTTCCCGTTGTGAGGTCCGAATATCCTTTCGGTCACCGGGTTGATGTATTCGAACCCGTACTGGGAATTGATAATGAAAACGCCGTCGTTCATCGCGCCCAGGATTCTCATGAATCGGTCGCGTTCCATCTGAACGGCATCCCTCATGGTGGGAGAATCGGTGCGTTCATCGCCTGTGGCCCTTGCCTTATCGTTTCGAGGTGAAACCTGGGCACTGTTTTCGGTGAGTCCGTTCCGGGGCTTGTTCTGATTCATCATTCCGGACCTTGCTGGGCATGGAGAACTCGGCAGCAGACCGTTGGTCGATCCACGGGGAAAACGCGCTCCCTGGCCTCATCCTGCCGCTGCAGCACCCCGCCAGGTGCCTGAATCGGGGATGGGGCACATCGGGATCTTCTCTCTACGAGAAACACCACCGGTTGACAAAGAGCCCCCGGGATGCCCGGAATCCCATAATGGCGGCATATCCATGTTCATGGTGGAAGCGGGAGCACGACGGAACCGCTGGCGGCTCCCCGGAAGATTTATAACCTGCTCATGGGAATTTCACTCACTCTCTAATTTAGCATATCGAGTGACCTCGTGCATAAAATAATCAATCAACATAGAGGATCTATCCGCGAAATGTGAAAATAAGGTTCTTTCGGAAAACGCGCCCCCGGCTAGCCGTCGCACAAAGGTGGAATACACCTGCAACCGCGTCATTTGAGACCGTGTCGTATCGATTTATAACATTCGAGTTGGCGCGACGGCTATCCACCAGATGCCCAAGGGCGAGTTGGTTGATTGCCAAATCCAACCACCGGCAGGCGAGGAGAAGTCTGCAAGATGCTT
>JABUEY010000141.1 GCA_013314815.1 Syntrophobacteraceae bacterium | reverse complement strand
ACAACAGCAATTGGTTCCATTAGATCCTCGTCTCCATACTGATAAAGAGAATGGACTTCCCTTGAAACCGGAGGCCCGATTGAATACCTGATCTGGAAAACTTGCCGGAACGATGTGAAATGCTTGCTTGAGTGCATCGAACTGCGTGCAGGTCCACCGCAAGCGACCAGGATCTGCACACCTGTTGAGAAGTGTTTTCAGATTGTAAATTTTATACAGACAACAAATAGAATTGTAAACACTTGAATCAATCCCATCAGAACATGGCAGGCTGTTTGTGGATAAGGCGGGAGGATATCTTGTTATTGCTTCTGCAGACGAGGAAGTCCGCTAGGTCTTTTCACGCTCCATCCTGTTCTTGAGGTTCGTCAGAACCCGGATGGTTTCTTTTTCATTTTCCTTAAAGACAAAGGATTCCACCAGCTTCCCCAACATGGGGACGTTCAGGGTATATTCACTCTGGAAGGTCAGCCGCGTGCCTTCATTTTCCGGGTGAAACAATATCGTTCTGGTCCCCTTTATTCCACCGCCGTCTCTTAGGACAATGCGCCTTTCCCTCACGAACTCCACCACCTCGGTGGCTCCCTCGAAGCGCATGCCCGCCATCTTCATCACCCAGCGGTAACTGCTGCCCACCCCTTCAGGCGTCTGCCTCACTTCCCCGACCTCGAGGAGACTCGGCCAGATCTCGACCAGGTTGACCGGTTCGATGAGATAGCTGAATATCTTTGCCACAGGAGCACGGATCACGATGCTTCTTTCTACGGCGGCCATGAATCGTCACCTCGACTTCTTGTCCGGCTCGGCCTGCGATTTTAACCGAGCATATCTTTGCGTCCTGCTGATCTTCCTCGCCTCCGCTTCCTCCTTTTCTTCCAGGGTCAGGTGGTATTCCCCGCATTCCGGGCATGCCACGTCGACAAATTCCCCAATGGACCGCTCCTTGATCTCATCCACTGTCATGTGCCCGATATAACCGCACTTGGTATCCACCCGTTCGGCGCGAACCTTTGTTTTTCTCTCGGAATCCTTCATTAGAATCCTCGTCTTCAGTATAGACTTCAAGATAAGGAACCGGAACCTGCCACGACATTTCCACGCGCATCCAGCACCTTGATTTCCACCACTTGACCGCCGTCCAGGCGGTGAGTCGCGCAGGAAATTCACGGATCATAGGCACGCACCGCCATTTCCACCCTGTTCAGAAGGCTTTCCTCCACGTGGCCGTTGCGTATGAGACTTCTTGCCGCCTGCTTGACACTCATATTGATAGGCGCAAGATTGTGAGTCGTTCCGACGATGATGTTTGCCCGGGTGATGCACCCGTTTTCATCGGTGGAGTAGTCGTGGAGGAGTGTACCGCGCGGTGCTTCCACGCAGCCGACGCCGCGGCCGGCCCTCGGCCAGACCTCGTCTCGAACGCGCGGATCCGTGATGGAGGTATCCTCGAGAAGCTGGACCACTCGTTCGCAGGCGTACAGCAGTTCGATGAGCCGGGCCCAGTGATAGAGCATGGTGGACTGGACGGGCCTGCCAAACCTCGATCGGAATTCCTCGAGTTCCGCCTGGGCCAAAGGTGTGTTTATGCGATCCGCAACATTCAACCGAGCCAGGCAGTTGCACCGGTAGATACCCCTGGGGGAATCGGGATCCATGGAAAACCCCTCTCCCCAGGCATGGGCGTACGGGAATTTGCCGTAAGACCAGGATTCGACGTGTTCTCCTATAAAATCGGTGTATTCCCGGCCTGAGAACTCGTGAAAGGATCCGTCCGCCTGCATCAGGCGCAAGACTCCGTCATGCAGAGCCAGAGCCCCGTCATCGATACCCACCATCCCGAGGAATCCGGTCCGGATCTCACCCAGGGACAAAGTGTCCGAGTCGTATTTCGAGAAGATGCGGTCCTTGGCCAGCTTCATGGCATACCTGGCAAACTCGAGCTGCTCCCTGGAGCCATCGAGCATCTCCACCCGCTCGGCTTCACTCATGGACCGGGAGAATCCTCCTGGAACCACGGCAACAGGGTGAATCACCTTGCCCGAAAATTTTTCGATCATCATTTGGCCGCGATGGCGCATCTGCACCACTTTCCCGGCGAGTTCAGGAGAGTGCTGCACAATCCCCATGATGTTGCGGACGGAATAGTCGACGTTTGAACCCAGAACGAAGTCGGGAGCTGCAAGAAAAAAGAAATGGAGGATCTTGTCGTTGATGTGAGCCATGGTCTGCATGAGTTCGCGCAGTTTGAGACCCGCCTGAGGCACCGTCGCTCCAAAGCACCCGTCGACGGCCTTGTTGGACGCAACGTGATGCTGCCAGGGGCATATCCCGCATATCCGGCTCACGATCCTCGGGACTTCCTCGGCCGCCCTTCCTTCAATGAACTTCTCAAACCCCCTCATGGACATGACATGAACCCGCGTATCGGAGACATTTCCATCCTCATCGAGATGGATGGCGATACGGGCGTGGCCTTCAATACGCGTTACAGGCTGGATCGTGATGACTCTTCCGGACCCATTGCCGGGAAGAGGTTTTTCTTTTTCAGCATCCGGACGTCCGCCGTTCATTCGGAATAACCTCCGTTGCCCCCATCAACAGGCAGGCATGATCTATTCTTTCTGTTGCACCGGATGAAGTGCCGTGTATTCCCCGGGAAGTCCACCACGGCCGCTCTTCCTGTCGAGACAAAGGGATTCATCGAGGACGGTTCCGCTTCCGCAGACTCATCGACAGATCACCGGCTCTCAGGGCCGGCGGTTTCTTCCTGCTGCCTGTCCCTCGTCTTCCACCCGGGCCTGTTCAGCCTCCCGTGTGCCCCCGAAAACCGCAGGAAGGCCTGGCGATCGGGCAGGTTCCTGATGTCTATGCCGTTGCTCGCCAGAGCATTCAGCATGTCCAGCAGCTGGTTGCCGTTCTTTTGAACGGGACCATAGCAGCCCCTGCAGGGAACTCTCGCCCGGATACACTGTGGAGCCTCTCCTTTTTCTCCCGCACATCCCGCGCGCGTGACAGGCCCCATGCAGAGCAGTCCGTTTTCCAGCAGGCACTTCATTTCCGTTAAAGGCTTGTCCGCCTGATGTCTCGGGTTGCGCGTATAGCGCCTCATCTTCTGCACCGCCCCTTTGCCTTCCCTTCTGGCAGGACAGGTATCGCAAACGCTCTTCGTGGGCAATCGAGGCTGTTCGCCGTTCATGAGAGCCGTAAGAACGGCGGAGATATGGTCCGGGTGAGGAGGGCAGCCGGGCAGGTGGACATCGACCCTGATCTTCTCATCGAGGGCATAGGTTCGGTCGAGGAGAGGCGGGACGACCACCGCAGGCGTATCGGCGGCATCGGTGGCAACCGTGGTCCGGTAATAACGCCTGAACAGTTCGTCGTTGGAAAACATATTGATCAGCGCGGGGATGCCTCCGTGCGTCGCGCAGGTCCCGATGGCAACGATGACCCGGCACTTCCTTCGCATCTCCTCTGCTATGGCCAGGTGTTCTTCATTCCTGATCCCTCCGCTGATGATCCCCAGGTCGGCTTCGGGAAATTCGAACCCGATCTTTTCCCCCATCGGTTCGAAGTACTTGTGGTCGATGAGCATGGGCATATGAACGAAGCTGAGGATACGAAGGCACGCAATGAAATCTTCCCCCATGTTCAGCAGGGACATCTCGCAGCCCGCACAGCTGTTCAACCATTCCGCAGCTACCGTGAGGCGCATTCGAGGTCCTCCTTCGTCTCGCCGGACAATCCCACTCCCTGGTGGTAAGGGGATGGCCCAAGTCGTCGAACCCTGTCGGTCATTTCGGACACCGCCGATACGAAACGGTCGGCCTCCGCGGAGGAACACCAGAAAAGCCTGAACCGTTCGGGAGCAAGCCCGAGGGATTCGATCATCTGGTCTACAACGATCATTCTGGCCCGGGCCTTGACATTGCCGTCCTGGTAATGACATTCCCCCGGGTGACAACCCATGACCAGAACACCGTCCGCACCGTGCTGGAAAGCCTCCATCACCAGGTTCGGATGCACCATTCCGGAACACATCACTCGAACCACCCTGATGTTGGTCGGATACTGCATTCTTGCCGTACCGGCCAGGTCCGCAGCAGCATAGGCGCACCAGTTGCATGTAAACGCCAGAATCTTGGGTTCAAAAGTCATGGATTCCCCCGTGTAAAACCCGCATGGTCGGACAAGTCAACCTCGCAAAGCAGCTTCTATCTGAGCGGAAAGCTGCCGGTACGTAAAGCCGGCGACGTTTATGCCTTCTTTGGGACAGGTCGCCTGACAGGTTCCACAGCCTTTGCACTTTGCCGCATTGACGGCGATCTGCTGTTTTCGCCGGTCCCCTTCCATGACCTCGATACCGATGGCCTGATAGGGACACACATCCACGCACAGGGCACACCCGTCGCACCTTGTATGGTCGACCCGGGCCTTGACGGAATCCAAGCCAATCCACCGCTGGGAGAGGACCGTTACCGCCCGGGAAACGGCGGCCTGGGCCTGGGCGATGCATTCCTCGATGGGCTTGGGATAATGTGCCACCCCCGCCAGAAAAACTCCATCGGTGGAAAAATCGACCGGGCGCAGTTTCGTGTGCGCCTCCTGCAGAAAACCGTCGGAATCTACGGGGAGCTTGTAGTATCTGGCCAGCTCCCGCACTTCCTGGTGAGGCACGACGGCCGTCGCGAGCACAACCACGTCGGCGGGAATCTTGAACGGTTCGTGCAGAACATGGTCCCAGACGACGACTCCCAGCCTGTCTTCGTTGAGCATCACGTTTGGCTTCTGGTGCAGATCGTAGTGGATGAAAACGACTCCCGATTCCCGTGCCTTCTTGTACAGTTCCTCCCGCTGCCCGTACGTCCTGATGTCCCTGTAAAGGATATAGACATCTCGTGAAGGGTCTTCCTCCTTCAGCATGATAGCCGACTGGATCGAATGCGTACAGCAGACCCTCGAACAGTAGGTCCTCCCGGGGATTCTCGATCCGACACACTGGATGAAGACGAAGCTGCGGCCGTTTCTCACCCGATCATCCCTGAGGGCATGGAGCTTGTCGAATTCGAGGGCGGTCAGGATGTTCTGCGACAGCCCGTATCCATATTCGTCGGGCTTCAATGCATGCCCCCCTGTGGCGAATACGACGACTCCATGATCCACGGTCATCGTGCCCGTCGACTTTTGAATGCTCGAACGGAAACTCCCCACGAAGCCCTCGGCACTCGAAATGGTGGCCTTGAGGTGCACAGTGATGAGATCATGTTCCTTGACCCTCGCGACCAAGCTTTCGACGTAGGACGGGATATCTTCGTTCTTCCAGGTCCTTACGAGGTGCCTGGCGTTCCCCCCCAGCTGTGAGGCCTTTTCCACGAGGTACACCGGGAATCCCTGGTCCGCCAGCCCCAACGCCGCAACCATTCCCGTCAGGCCTCCGCCCACGACCAGTGCCTGGGGATTGATGCGCACGGAAACAGGAGAAAGAGGCTCCAGCAGCCCCACCTTGGCAACGGCCATTCGGACCATGTCCTTGGCCTTTGCTGTGGCCGCCCTGGGTTCATTGGAATGGACCCAGGCGCCGTGGTTGCGGATATTGGCCATCTCGAAAAGGCACTCATTCAGCCCGGAGGCTTTCAGGGTTTCGCGGTAGAGGGCTTCATGGCTTCGCGGAGTACAGGCGGCCACCACGACTCGATTGAGCCCCTTTTCCTGGATCCTTTGCCTCATCAGATCCTGTGAATCCTGGGAACAGGCGAAAAGACTGGTCTCCACGTACGCAACGTGAGGCAGAGTCGCGGCATATGCGCAGACTTCTTCCACGTCGATTACATCGGCGATGTTCGACCCGCAATGGCAGATAAAGACCCCTATGCGGAGCTTTTCCCCCGAAACATCCCGTTCGGGAGGAAACAGCTTCTGGCGCGAGAGGCTGTATCTTACGTCCGAAAGGCGGGCAGCGGCCACAGATGCAGCCGCAGATGCCTCGACGACGGCCAGTGGGATGTCCTTGGGCCCGGAGAAGGTTCCACACACGTAAACGCCGGGCCTGACCGTATTGACGGGAGAAAAGGAAGAAGTGGCGGCGAATCCATCCGCATTCATCTCGATGCCCGCGCATCGAGCCAGTTTCGACAGTTCGGGAGGTGTCTCGATTCCCACGGAAAGTACCACCAGGTCGAATTCGTCCTTGACCTGCTTGCCGTCATCCGTGATGTAGCGAAAGAAGAGATCGCCGCTGTCGCCGGCCGGTTCCAGTGAATGCACCCGGCAGCGATGGAACTTGATTCCCCGCTGTACCGCCCGGTCGTAAAAGCGCTCGAAATCCTTGCCGTGAGTCCTTACATCCATGTGAAAGATGGAAGCGTTCAGATCATGGACATGATCCATGGCGATCATGGCTTCCTTTATGGCGTACATGCAGCACACGGAGGAGCAGTAACCATGGGAGGACTTGTTGTAATCCCGGCTTCCTACGCACTGGAGGAAGGCGATCTTGCGAATGGGTTTCCCGTCGGAGGGCCGGATGAGCTGACCTGCGGTGGGACCCGATGCAGCGAGAAGCCTTTCGAGTTCCATGGCGGTGATCACGTTCGGGAAGATGCCGTATCCCCAGGTGCTGATTCCTTTCGGATTGAAGGTGCGGTAGCCGGGCGCCAGGATAATCGATCCCACTTCGATGCTGACCAGCTTCTCGCTGTCGTTGAACCTCACCGCACCCGCAGGACAGACTCTTTCACATTCACCGCAGGCCCCCTTGGTGATTTCCAGGCAGTGGACAGGGTCGATCTGGTACTTGAGCGGGACGGCTTGCGGATACTTGACGTATATGGCTTTCCGGATGTTGAGCTTTTCATTGAATTCATCCCTGACCTCGACAGGGCATCTTTCGGCACATTCGCCGCAGGCGATACACCGGTCCATGTCCACAAAACGCGGATACTGCCTGAGGTCCACCGTGAACTGACCCAGTTCCCCTTCGACCCTTTCCACCTCGGTGAGGGTCATCAATTCGATGTTCAAGTGCCGACCGCACTCCACCAGCTTGGGCGACAGGATTCACATGGAACAGTCGTTGGTGGGAAAGGTTTTGTCCAGCTGAGCCATGATCCCGCCGACGGCGCCCGATCGTTCCACGAGGTAGACATAGTACCCGCTGTTGGCCAGATCCAGGGCCGCCTGCATCCCGGCGATGCCCCCCCCTACCACCATGACGGCACCGATTTTTTCACGCAACATCATCATGATTCTACTCCTGCCCCCCCGCCGGCCGTGCCGGCCCGTGCACCGGGGAGAATCAAGGAATCCGCCACCAGTTCCCAAAGGTACTTCACTTCGATATCGAGATCGTACTCCCTGCGAAGGCTCTTCATAATCTGGTCACGACAGTTGTGGCACGTGGTGATGACCAGTTTCGCCCGGCTGTTCTCGATCTGGCGGGCCTTGAATCGTCCGTAAAAGACCCGCTCCTCCTTGAACGGCATCGCCCAGGCTCCGCCTCCAGCCCCACAGCAGTAATTCCCCTCCCGGTTGGGATACATGTCCACAAAGTCGGCGGCACACTGCCGGGTGATCCATCGGCCTTCCTCGAAATAACCGTGGCCGAACTGCTTGAGCGATTTCCGGCCGTAATTGCAGGAATCGTGATAGGTGGTGAGGGCCGTGTGACGGGCAGGATCCACCCTAATCCGGCCCTCCTTGAGATAGCGCACAAGAAGGTCAAACACCGAGATGAATTCGAAATTCTTGAGTTCATCTCTGAACCAGCGATTCAACCCGTACCGGGTTGCATAGTATGCATGACCTCATTCAGGAAGAAGAAGCGTCCTGCATTTCAGCCGATGCATGTTTTCGACCAGGCGGCCCACAATGGTCTTCAGTGCCTCGTCATCCCCCGTGAACAGTCCCCAGTTGACCCCTTCCCAGTAATCCGAAGGTATCGTCCAGGACTCTCCCGCGGCATGAAAGATCTTCCACCAGTACTTCATGTCATCGGGTTCGGCAAAAGGTTCTTTCGAATTGATCGTCACAAGGAGGTTGGCTCCTTCGACGTCGACGGGCGCGGCAAAGCCCGGACACCCCTCGTCATGAAGTTCGCGGGAAACCTCGTTGAGCAGGGACACAAAGTCGTTCCGGGGAATGCCCAGGTTGTTGCCTTTTTCAAGGCACATGAGCACCCCTTTGTGCAGGGGGCCCGGCACCCTGGATCGCTCCCTCAATCCCCGCACGCGGTGCAGCAACGCCACAATCTCGACATTCATCGGGCAGGCCTCCTCGCACTTGCCGCACAACGTGCACTTCCACGGCCACTGGGAGGCGACAAGCTGCTCGTCCAGCCCCAGTACCGCCATGCGAACCGCCTTGCGGGGATCAAAACCATCCACCCCCGAAACCGGGCAGGCGCTGGCACAACTCCCACAGGTAAGACAAACGTCCCCCCATTGAGAAGTATCGAGCAACCGCTCCGACCTCCTGCCAATGGGCCTCACGTTCTCTTCCAGGACTCCCACCTCACGAGTGGTAACGGGAGCCCCGGGAACATACTTCAATTTCAGGGAAGACCGGTCGATGCCGAACTCCTGGCACAGCTTTCCGAACTCGGCTTCCGTGATGAGATATCTCTTGCCGGACATGCTGCGCGCAGGCAGCTTGCCGCTCTTCACCCAGTTGCGTATCGTGTTGCGATGGACTCCCAGTTGATCCGCCAGTTGGCCTATGCGAATGACTATCATTGCATCCCCCCGATTTGCTCCAGCAACCACGTGCACGCCGTGGGAACCGCCGCCGTCACCTCGGAAGACATCCCCGGTCCCACCTCTTCCGGTATACTCCCCGCCTGAACCGCAAGAATCCTCACCTTGACCCCCGCACTTTCTTGAAGTTCCCTGAGTAGATTGACGGAAGGAAACTGGTGAAGTGAAAAATCATGGACTTTGAGTGCAGGGATCTGATCGATCTCCAGTTCAAAGATCTCCCCCGCTGTGCGAGACGGAAGGCAAACGGCGTCAACCACAAAGATGCACACAGGCTTGGACGGAAAGAGCAGAAGATCGAAAAGGATGTTCCGTATACCTGTCCCTACATCCATGGCCACGACATCTTTCGGAAGACGGTAATGCTCAAGCAGATGCTCGATGACCGCGGGGCCGAACCCGTCATCCCCGAACAGGGTGTTTCCACATCCGAAAACCAGGACCGGTTTTCCATACATCTGCCCAATCCCGACCTCCGCCCCCATGCCCCACCCGCATTCCTTCATCCTCTTCCACCCCCATTTTTCTTGTGCACAATGTGCAGTTATTGCACAATTCATATTCTTTATTGGGGTTGGCTGTCAATATGCAAATGATCACAAAGTCATTTTATGGATCTTCCTCCCAACAGTTCGCGGCCACGGGCTTCGGTTCTTTCCAAGAGTTCACCCGGAGTGCAGAATCTTACCACATGTTGCCCCGGGCATGCACTTCAATTGTGCATAGAACAAAATGCTTCCATTGCACAGGATGCATGAAACAGCTTGTGCGAAAAGATCGATAGGCAGGCAGATCGAGGGGAACATGTCTTT
>JABUEY010000140.1 GCA_013314815.1 Syntrophobacteraceae bacterium | reverse complement strand
TGATATCAAAAAAATCCGCCAGCGGTTCGGGATTGTACGCGCAGGGGCCTCCGCCTATGACCCAGGGGTCTCCGGGCCCCCGGTCCGCCGCAAGCAGAGGAATGCCTCCCAGGTCGAGCATTGTGAGGATGTTGGTGTAGCTCAGTTCATACTGGAGACTGAACCCCACGAAGTCGAAATCCGAAAGCGGCCTTTCACTTTCGATCCCCCTCAAAGGCTCCCCAAGACTTACCAGCCTCTGTTCGTAATCAAACCAGGGCGTGTATGCCCTGTCGGCCATGACTCCTTCCATCCGGTTCAGATGGTGATAGAGAAGCCTCAGGCCGAGATGACTCAACCCGACTTCATACACGTCCGGGAACGCAAGGAGAAACCGCACATCCGCGTCGGCGAAATTCTTCCGATACGTGTTCGTTTCGGCTCCGATGTAGCGTCCCGGCTTTTCGATTCCATGCAGACTATTTTCAATCATGTAGATACAGACTGTCCGGGCCTTTCGCGAACCCCGCACCGGCCGCCCCAACCGCGCGTTACGGCCTTTGCCCGGAGTTCCACAGGCCATCTCGAATAGGAAATAAAATCAACTCCTGGTATAGAGAGGAGACATGGCCCGGAGCATGTCGACCACCTGCACGAGATTGTCCAGGGCGTACCGCACGTCATCTTCCGTGTTCTCCTCGCCCAGGGTAAAGAGAAGAGTGCCCAACGCCCCGCTTCCCAGTACTCCCATGGCCTCGAGCACATGGGAGGCCTTGGCGGTGATGGACATGCACGCCGAAGCGCCCGCCACGCTCACTCCGCGCAAATCCATGTGCAAAAGCAGAGCTTCCCCTTCCACGTAGCGAAAGGAGACGTTGATGAGCCCCGGAATGTGCCGTTCCGGGTCGCCGTTGAACTGAATACCGTCGATGTGATCCGAGATACCCCTGCGAAGAAGGTCCTCCAGGCGTCGACACGCATCCATCCGTCGAGGAAGTGCTTCCATCGTCAGTTCGGCGGCCTTTCCCATGCCGACGATCCCCGCCACATTCTCGGTTCCGGTTCTGCGGCCGTCCTCCTGGCCGCCTCCATGGAACAGCGGCCACAGCCTCGTCCCCTTTCGGCAATAGAGCGCGGCGGTGCCCTTCGGGCCGCCGAATTGATTCGCCGCAAGACTCAGCAGATCCACGCCCAGTTCATCCACACTTACGGGAACCCTCCCGACGGAGGCCACCGCGTCCGTGTGCAGCACGATCCCCCGTTCGCGCGTAATGCGAGCGATCTCCGAAAGATCCTGCAGGGTCCCCACTTCGTTGTTGGCGTGCATGATGGAAACCAGCGCCGTTTCCGGCCGGAGCACCCTCCTGACGGCGTCGGGGTCCACTCTGCCCATCATATCCACCGGAACCTGCGTGACTTCGAAACCAAACCGCTCCAGTGACTTCGCCGAGTACAGTACCGAATAGTGCTCGATAGCCGACACAACGATGTGACTTTTGACGCCTATGGAATCAAACGCAACTCCCTTTATGGCAAGATTGTTGGATTCAGTGCCGCAGGACGTAAAGATGACCTCCTCGGTCTCCGCGCCGATGAGTCGAGCCACAGCCTCTCTGCTCCGGAACAGCGCATCCTGCGGCAGTTCACCATGGTGATGTATGCTTGCCGGATTGCCGAAGTTGTCCCCAAGATAGGGCAGCATCGCTTCCATCGCTTCTGGGGCCACTGGAGTACCCGCAATGTGGTCCATATAAACCCGGCGATCGTTCATGGATTGAATTCCTCCTGCAAGCCGATCAGAATCAGGATCAACGGGATGTTGAAACGTAGAAATCCAGGTTTCAGAACAACTTAAACGTTCATTTATACGTTTTTCCGTTCAAATTCGTCAACAGAAAACCTGATTCAGGACACAACCCATCCCTGCGCCCACCCCTCCATTCACGCACGTCTCCCGGTCCGGGACGGCCGAATCGATGCATCGAAACCGCGCCGGCACGCCGTCCATCACGACCCTCTTGGGATGCCCCTGCTCCATCCAACCCTACTCTTTTCGAATGATTTCAGCGTATCAAGACTGGCAGGCCCACCACCACGGAAACCTCGACCGAGCTAAGTGATCGTACCGTCATACATAAATTCCACTTGCAATCTTTCGGTCACCATGCTATCGGTTTTTCCTGCTGCACAAGAGCGAATTCACGGCATCTGTGCGTCATGGAAACCTGAATGCTTGGTAACAAGGGTTACTGAAATACAAACCGGCGAATCACGTTAAGGAGGAGAGATTATGAAGGTCTTTGTAGGTGGTGTTGCAGCAGTATTTCTGGGTGTCATCAGCATGATCATTTTTCACAGGCCTTTTTTCGAGCTGATTGCCGGGGCCATTCCCCTGATTCTGCTGCTCGGCGGCGCTATGGCAGCCTATCTTGGCTACGACGAAGTCAAAGACAAGATCCCATTCCCAAAAAACAAGGAATCACGTGAAGCAGCCGAATCCAGTGGAGAAAGCAAGTTCAAGGAAGAAGCGGAACGCTACAAGCAGGAAGTGGAAAAACTGAAAGCCGAGCTCGAAAAATCCAAATCCGAAGGATAACATCCGGGGCACCCGGGTTTATAGGTTCTGTACAAAGGCCGCCTTCTCGAAGGCGGCCTTTGGTTTTTTGGTTCTTCCGGAAAACGCGTACCCGCACAACTGTCGCACAAAGGTGGAATACACCCACAACAACTTCATTCGCGCAAAGGCCGGAATCCAGGTAACCTTGCATGACGAAATAATTTCAGAAATGGGAAAAAGCCTGCAAGACATGATGGAAGACAAGATGGATGGAGCAGGGCAATCCCGGGTGGAAAGTACGGCGAGATCTGCACTTGGCAGGCTGGTGACTGGATTCCCGCCTTTCGCGGAATGACGGTGGGATTTTCCTGGGAATGACAGTGTATATATCCGCGGGAATGACGGTGTGATCTTTGCGGAATGACGTTGTGCTCTTGGCAGGGACGTCGTTGTGACGCCATTGATCCTTTGCGTGAAAAGCAGCGGCGGAGTGGAGATTACCGGCTGCGTGAAAAGCACCGGAGGTACTCGTTTGCCATATGGACGTGTTTTCTTTCTGCGATGAACTCTACGGATGAGCTTCGGCCCAGTCGGGACCCCATCCGAAGTCGACCGTGAGAGGGACCGTGAGGGGCCAGACGTTTTCCATGCGTTCCTTTACAAGAGTGCGCACCGCATCGAGTTCCGCCTCGGGCACTTCGAAAACCAGTTCGTCGTGGACCTGGAGCAGCATTGCGGCTCCAAAACCTCTCCTGCTCAGTTCCGTGTCGATTTCGACCATGGCCTTCTTGATGAGATCCGCCGCCGTACCCTGGATGGGCGTGTTCACGGCAAGCCGCTCCCCCAGCTGCCGGACGGTGTGATTGCGGCTGCGCAGCTCCGGTATGGCTCTTCTCCGCCCCAGGAGTGTTTCACTGTATCCTGCGCTGCGCGCCCGCTCCACCACCGAATCGATAAAAACCTTCACTCCCCGGTAGCGTTCGAAGTACTTCTCGATGATTACCCTTGCCGTCTTGTTGCTGATTCGGAGCCTTCGAGCGAGCCCGAACGGTCCCATCCCATAGATGATCCCGAAATTGATCATCTTGGCCTGCCTGCGCATCTCCGGGGTGACATCGAGGGGACCGACTCCGAAGATTTCCGCCGCGGTCCTCCCATGCACGTCCGCCCCTTCCCTGAAAGCCTCCTCCAGGCGATCATCCCTGCTGTAGTGGGCGAGGATCCTCAGCTCGATCTGCGAATAATCAGCGGACATGAGTACGTGGCCCGGAGCCGCAACGAAGGCCTTGCGGATCTTTCTGCCCTCCTCGGTGCGGATGGGTATATTCTGCAGATTCGGATCGGAACTGCTCAAACGCCCCGTCGCCGTTACGGCCTGGTTGAACCGGGTGTGGATTCGCCCGGTTTCGGGGTGGATAAGCCGGGACAGGGCGTCCACGTAGGTCCCCTTGAGCTTGGCCAGGGTACGGTGAGCCAGGATATGTTCCACGATGGGATGTTCTGCCGCCAGTTCCTCCAGGACGTTCATGTCCGTCGACGGCCCGCTCTTGGTCTTCTTCACCACTCGAAGCCCGAGCTTATCGAAGAGCACTCCCGCCAGCTGCTTCGGAGACTGTATGTTGAATTCCTCCCCGGCAAGCGAGTAGATCTCCCCGGTTATCCGGTCCAGTGCCTTTTCGAGATCGATGGACAGGGATTCGAGTTTTTCGGCATCCACGAGTATCCCTCGGTATTCCATGGCGGCCAGGACCCGTGTCAGGGGAAGTTCGATCCCTTCATACAGGGCAAGAAGACCGTCTTCTTCAAGCCTGCGCTTCAAAACGGGGACAACCCTCAGGCATGTTTCGGCCACCCGGCATGCAGGACCGGCCGCACGAAGGGCATCGACCGCATCGGGCGAGGCTCCCTTCCTGCCACCGCCCCCCGGTTCCGTTCCTGCTCCCCACTTCTCTCCCAGCCATTCCGCAGCGATCCGATCGAACCCGCCGGACGGGTCGCCCGGATTGAGCAGATAGGCCGCCACCAGGGTATCGAAGCCGATGCCTCCGGGGTCGACTCCGTGCCTCTTCAAGACCACCCAGGCATGCTTGAGATCGTGCCCCCACTTGATCCTGTCACTTCCCGCCAGAACAGGTCCGAGAACCCGGATCACCTCGTCCCGGCTCAACCCGCCCCCCCCGCTCGATCCCCCGTCAACGAAAGGGATGTAGAAGGCATGGTGCTCCGTTACACTCAACGCAAGCCCGGCGAACTTCGCATTCATCGAGCTGTCCGATGTTGTGTCGACCTGGACGGCGACCACGGGATGCTTCTCGATTTCCCGCACCATTGCAGACAGTTCGTCGGCATCGGCCACCACGAGGTCCTCCCGGGTCTCCCGGGGAGCTTCACCGCCTGGGACATCCGCCGAAGCCTCCCATTCGTTTCGCAGGGATTCGAGGAGAGTCCTGAAATCCAGTTCCTCGAAAAACCTCGCCAGGTCAGGTATCGAGGGATGCCCCGGCACGAAATCGTCGAGCCTCACATTCATGCGGCATTCTTCACTGAACGAAACCAGGCGGCGTGAGAGGTACGCCATGTCGCGATGTTCTTCGAGCTTTTTTCGAACACTTTCTGGAGTGATTTCATCAAGATGAGCATAAATCCCGTCCAGGGACTTCCACCTGTCCAGGAGCTGCCGCGCGGTTTTCTCCCCCACTCCCTTGACTCCCGGCACATTATCCGAACTGTCCCCCACCAGGGCCAGGTAGTCCCGCATCTGCGCCGGTGTGACACCCAGGCGTTCCATCACCGTCGCTTCCGTGAAGACGATGTCTCTCTGAGGATCCCACTGGCGGATATCGGGGTCCGAAATCAACTGGAAGAGGTCCTTGTCCCCCGACACGATGACCACTTCCAGCCCCCGCCCGGCAGCCCAGGACGCCAGGGCGGCGATGAGATCGTCCGCCTCGAAGCCTTCCATTTCAAACTGAGGGACTCCCTGGTACCTGACAAAATCCTTGATCCAGGGCACCTGCACCACCAGGTCCTCGGGCGCCTTCTGCCGTGTGGCCTTGTAGGGTTCGTACATCTCATGCCGGAAATTCGGCCCGGGCGCGTCGAATACCACGCACACGTGATCGGGCTGTGCATCCCGCAGCACCTTGAGCAGCATCTGGACGAACCCGTATACGGCCTGGGTGGGCATCCCGCGCGAGTTGGTGAGTCGCCGTATGGCGTAGAATGCCCTGTAGATGTAGGAACTGCCGTCAATGAGGTAGATGTTCCGTTTCCGGTTCATGATCTTCACGTCCCTTCGCGTTCCTGTTCGCCGCCTGCCCGGATTTTGACCGGGCATCCCGGGAATCGAGAGGCGGTGGAAGATATTCCAGGTTGACATGACTCATGGCATGAAAGATGTTGCCCCGAACCTTCCGGTTGTTGCGGTAGAGATTGTTCAGAAGATCCCGGATCTCCCGGCGCCGGTTGAGGTGTACCGACGGACAGCAGGTTGGAACCACCGGCAGGCCGAGCCTGCCGCACAGGCGCTCGACCTTTTCGGCGGGGACAAGTGCCAGGGGCCGGATCACGGTCACCTCGCCCCCGAAGAATTCCTGCCTGGGCAGTATACCCGCCACCTGCGCCGCATAGCATATGTTGATAAAGAACGTCTCGTTGAAATCGTCCTGGTTGTGTCCGAGGGCGACCTTGCGACAGCCCAGTTCCTGCGCCTTCTTGAACAGGGCCGTCCTCCTCAGCCGCGAACAAAGAAAGCAGGGATTCTCCCTGTTCTCCGGGCCGTGAGCCTTCAACCCGTGATCCGTTCGAAGAATCGCGTGGGAAAAACCTTCCCTCTTGAAAAATTCTTCCAATCGGTCCGCCGATTCGGCCTCGAACCCCGGATCCACGTGGACGGCGAGGAGTTCATACTTTATGGGAATACGGCGCAGGCGCTCGCGGAGCAGCCACAGCAGGAGCATGCTGTCCTTGCCGCCGGACACGGCCACCACGATCCTGTCCCCGTCTTCAATCAGGCCGTACCGATGGATGGCCTTTCCCATCAGGCGGCGCACTTCCTGGTCGACATATGCCATGGATTTTCAGCGTCCTTGTGTCACCGGCGATGGTGGATGCCGGTGGCCCTCCGTGTTTTCAATGACCATCGAACGCCTGCCCCTGGATATTCAGATGAGTCACGGCGTTCTTGATCCCCGACAGGGTCAGATCTTCCATGTGGAAAAGGCGTCCGATGCCGGTGATGGTGGCGCTTTCGTAAGGCCATCGATCCCTCGGGATGGGATTGAGCCAGACACTGGCGGGGAATGCGTCCCGCAGCTCCCTCAGCCACTCCCACCCCGGCTTGCGCACCGATGTGTAAAAGTCCAGGGCTCCGTAGGACGCCATCAGTTCCGCCGGCGCCATGTTGGCATCCCCGATGACGATCAGGCGCGTACTCTTGCTTTCCGACAGGAACTTGTCCCACTTGACACTCTGAGTACGCGGCGGATCCAGGTAGACCGTGCCGTAGATACAGTTATGGAAGTAATAGTAGTTCAGATCCTTGAACAGGTCCCGTATCTTGCTGAACACGGTCTTGACCAGGGCAATGTACGGCGTCATGGAATAACCGCCGTTATCCATGAGCACGATCAGGCGCACCCGGTTCTTCAATTCCCGGCAGAAAACCAGTTCGATCTCGCCTCCGTTCCGTGCCGTGCGCGAAATGGTTTCGTCCACATCCAGTTCCGATTCCGGCCCGACCGGCCTCAGGCTCCTCAGCGACGTCAGCACCTGCCGCAGGTTTTCCGTGGTGATGGCCGACCTGTCACTGTAGTTGATGTGCCTCCTGTTTTCGATGACTTTCTGAGCGGTTCCATACAGGCCCGTGCCGTGGACGCGCACCCCTCCCGCGTACATGCCGCTGTGCCCAAACGGGGACCTTCCCCGGGTACCCACCCAGGTGTTCCCGCCGTGGTGCTCCCCCTGCTGGGCAAGCACGGTCTCCCAGAACCGGGCGAGGAGCTCCTCCGTATCGAATTCCCTCACCATCTCGGGCGTCAGCCTGCCGCTTTCGAGCTCCCCTTTCAGCCACTCCTGGAAAGGCTTCCCTGCAAGGAGTTCCTCCCATTCGATTCCACCGGGCACCCCGTCCCTGGCCCCCATGAAGAAGGACGCAAAAACCTGTTCAAAAATATCGTAGTATTCGACTCTCTTGATGAAGATCAGCCTCGAAAGCAGAAACAGCTGGTCAAGGCCCGTGACGAGCCCCCGCTGAAGAGCCCGGTAAAATTCAATGATGTACTGGACGCTCACCGGAACCCCGGCTTTCTGCAGCTGGTACACGAATCCGATCATCCACGACCCTTCCAGAGCATCTACTCTCTATACCGCAGTTCCACGCATCAGAATCGACCGGGTTTGAGGATGCCCTTGAACTTGAGAAGATCCTGGGTGCGCTTGAGCAGCGTTCCGATGTGACTCGTCTCCCTGCCCGCCCCCGGACCCGACGCACCAGAAGTCCGCATGGAACCGATCCAGTCGAGCAGTTCCGCCGTGGCGGGCGGTTTTTCGAATCCCTGATCGCGGAGCCGGTAGAAGGTGGTGAGGCTCGCTTCGAGGAACGCCTCCGGCAGGTCGGGAAAATGCAGCCGCACGATCATGACCATCTCTTCAGGAGGAGGAAACGGAATGTAATGGCAGAAACAGCGCCGCAGAAATGGATCGGACAGCTCCCTCTTGGCGTTGCTCGTGATGATGATCACGGGCCTCTTGGCCGCGGTCACCTTGTGGTTGATCTCCCGGATCACAAACGACCCGTCTTCGAGGACGTCCAGGAGGTTGTCCTGGGTGTCGGAATCCGTCTTGTCGATCTCATCGAGGAGCAAAACTCGGCGGTCCTCGGCGAGGAATGCCCGCCCGATGGGCCCGAACCTCAAATAATCCCATATGTTGTTCACATCCCGGCCCGTATCTCCACTGCCGAACCGCGAATCGTTCAGCCGCAGCACGGTATCGTACACGTAGCAGAGTTCCTCGCCCTTGAACGTGGACTTGCACCGGGCTTCCTCCATCCTGAGGCCCAAAGCCCGGGAGACCTCAAAGGCAAGTTGAGTCTTCCCCGTCCCGGCTTCTCCGGTGAGCAGCAGAGGTTTTTCCATGGCAATGGCGATGTTGACGATCTCCCGGAGTTCGGGACTGAGGTAGTAGCGTTCGGTGCCTTCAAACTGCATTTCGAATGCTCCTGGCAGGGTTATATCGGGTGCCTTCCCACACACATCGTCCGGCCCGGTATCCGTAAGGATACGGGACATTCCCGGTTCAGTTGCAAAAGATCCGTACCGCTTCGCCGGCCGGCGCCTTATCCTTCAATGCGCCGAAGGATCCGATGAATAGACTTTTCATGATAGTGGAAAGTCTCCCCGTTGACAATGTCGTCTGCCAACACCAAAATGCGACCCGGCTGAAGCCGTTCAAGACCAGCAAACAGATGGTGCCTCCGGTACTTTCCACTCAAAGGGTCGCCGGCATCTACAACGACAGGGGTAGAGACGGCGAATGGGCGAATGGACTGACGTTGATGCCTGACCGGCGGCAGTTCATACGTCGAGATCCTCCTTTGTATGCGGCAATCAAGCGCCCAAAGGGTTTGCAGCTGCGTCCTGCAGCGGGGCGATATCTAGCAGGGGCATTTCTTCCCGCGGGGGGATCCCGTAAAGGCGGTTCGCGAACCGCCCCTGCAATCATCCGTGATGACAGGGATTCCACGCAAATGATTCGGCGCAATCAGCCGTTCATCCCGATCTTTTCTTTAACAGCGACCCGGGGATCGGGCAGGGAGGCTTTTCAGCGGCCCGACTGTCCGTTCACCGGGTATTTTCCGCCTCTCGGAAAGGGAATACTTTTGGAGAACCCCTCGATGCTTGATTATCCAGGCGTTCCAGACGTGGGTTCTGCTTTTTCCTGCCATGACTGCGGACGGCAGGTTCGCCTCCGGCCCTTCCCCTCCCCGTCTTGCGGCGACGCAGTTATTTTCGGCTATCCGGAGTGGACATCTTCCGCAGAAGACTTCCACCCCTTGATTGCGCCCGCTCGGAGGCGCACTCATTCCCGCGAAGGAGACCGTGTCGTATCGATTTATAACATTCGAGTTGGCGCGACGGCTATCCACCAGATGCCCAAGGGCGAGTTGGTTGATTGCCAAATCCAACCACCGGCAGGCGAGGAGAAGTCTGCAAGATGCTT
>JABUEY010000139.1 GCA_013314815.1 Syntrophobacteraceae bacterium | reverse complement strand
ATTTTCCCACGTGCGGAATGAGGACGCTGGACAGCTTGCGCTCCGCACCGAAGAAGGCCTCGATCTGCTCGAAGTCCTTGCCGTAGGTGTAGAGCGTCCGCTCCTTTTTCCCCTGGGTCCGCAGGTGTTCCAGATAGGCCTGTGCGGCCTGATGCAGGGTCTCGTTCATGACTCGTTCTCCTTTCGTTCGTTGAGTTCAGGTTTCCCGGACCGGACGGCCCCGGCGTCGAAAACGCGCATTCGGCACCTCCTTTCAAACGGCTCAAGTCCTTGTAAATCAAGGCTCTGCGCACATTCACATACAGGCTTCGCGTGCGCCGGAAGTCAAGGCGTTCCATGCATATTCCAGAGAAACAATCAGGCCCTGGGCGGGCCGGGAGGGGAATCATGAGAAGACAGGTCGAAACGATCCTGAAGGCGCTGTTGGCGGCGAGTCTGGCGGCATCCCTGCTGGGTTGCGCCGCTGCCAGGCCGCCTCAGCGGATTCAGGACGCCATTCACACGGCGAACCGCTACATGCCCGAGTACGTAGCCGAGGCCAACAAGGCCCTGGCCGACGCGGAGCACCCGGACCGGGAGCGCCTGAGGGGTATGGGCGACCGGCTGGCTGTGGTGATGGAAGCCCTGGACCGCTGGGCGGCTGGGCAGGAAAAAACACCGGAGGGGGACAAGCAATGAAGGAAATCCTGGAACGGAACAGCGAGGCCGTCCGCGAGGCTGGACGGCAACTGGTCGAAATCGGCGCGGAGCTGGCTGCCGGGAAGATCGACGATGCCCTGGCCCGGCTCGATACCGCGCGGCAGGCTTACCCCGAGTGGGAGGAGCTCGATCAAGCCGCGGCTGATATCGAAGGGGTGATCCGCGACCGCGAAGGGATGCTCGCCGTCCAGCACATCCTGGCCGAGATCGTCGGCACGGTCCTCGGGTCGGCCTTGAGGTCAAGGCTGCCCTGATGGCCCGGATATCCGCCAAGGAGCGCAAACTGGCGGAGACCCTGGCGGACCCGGTCCTCTGGGGGCAGGGATACCTGCGCAACCGCGACGGGGGACAACGGGTCTACTGGCCGCACCAGGCGGAAGACCTGCTCTGCCCGGACAAGAATATCATCCACCTCGACGGGCGCGATGTGGGCAAGAGCGTCTGCATCACCACCGATGCCCTGCATTTCGCCTTCACCAACCGAGGCTGCCAGGGACTCGTCGCCGCGCCCCACCAAGGGCATCTCGACACGCTGATCGAGGAGATCGAATTCCAGCTCGACGCCAACCCGGACCTCATGGTCAGTGTGGCTCTCACCAAATACGGCAAGCCCAAGATTCACCGCAAACCATACTTCCGGCTCGAATTCACCAACGGCGCGATCCTCTACTTCCGTCCCGCCGGGGCTTACGGCGACGCTTTCCGCTCACTGCATGTGGACCGGGTCTGGGTTGACGAAGGGGCTTGGCTCACCGAGCGGGCCTGGAAAGCGCTTCGCCAGTGCCTGAAGTCGGGCGGCAGACTGCGCATCTATTCGACGCCCAACGGGCTGCGTGACACGACCTATTACCGCTTGACCGGCTCGACCCAGTTCCGGGTGTTCCGCTGGCCTTCCTGGCTGAACCCGGCGTGGACCCAGGAGCGCGAGGCCGAGTTGCTGGAGTTCTACGGCGGGCGGGACAGCGCGGGCTGGCAGCACGAGGTGGCCGGCGAACACGGCAAGCCTTCCTATGGGGCGTTCAACATCGAGCACCTCAATCTCTGCCGACAGGATGTGGTCGAGTACCAGAAGGTCGTCGTCACCGGCGGGGAACTGCGCGGTTGCGCCACCGAGGAGGAATCCCATGACCGCCTGGAGATGCTGCTCAATCTCATGCCGCGGACCGGTGTCTTCTGGATCGGCGGAGACCTGGGCTACACCAACGACCCGACGGAGATCGTCGTGTTCCAGGAGATCGAACTGCCCGAGCACAGGATCGTCAAGCTGGTTCTGCGGGTCCGCATGGAGCACGTTGCCTATCCTCACATCGCCCAGACCATCGCGCTTCTGGACCGGTATTACACAGCCGCAGGCATCGGCGTGGACAACGGCGGCAACGGGATGGCCGTCGTGCAGGAACTGCTGACCCTGGACAAATACAAGGACTTGGCTCTCCAGGGGCGGCTGCGCGGTTATGACTTCGGGGGCATGACCACCTTGGCCGTGCGCGACGGCCGCGAGGTCAGGAAGCGGACCAAGGAATTCATGACCAGCCTTATCGCCGGGGCGCTCCAGCGACGTCAGCTTGTGTTCCCCATCGACGACCTGGAGATCGAAGATCAGTTCACCACCCACACCTACACGCTGCACGACGGGCGCATCGTCTATTCCAAGGGCAATGACCACGTCATCGACGCCGTGCGCTGCGCCATGCTGGCCCGGGAGCAGTCCGTCCTCGACCAGGTGTGCGAGGAGACGGTTTCCATGGTGCCGCTGACGACTGAGCCGGTGTTTATCTGAGGAAGGTCTGGAGCTTCGAGCCGGTCTCGTCGATATCGAGGACGGCGTAGCCCACGTGAGCGTCGGGCAGGTTGATGTGCGTCATTCGCTGATACCAGCGGGGCGCTTTGACGCCCCTTCCGAGGTCGATGGTATCTTCCGGAACCCCGCCGATGAATTCGAGGGCTTCGGCAACCCATGAAGCATCCGTTTTGGCGGTGTCCAGACACGATTCTCTCACGGCGTCGAAACCGTTCCGAAGCCTTTTTTCCGCTTCCTCGACGGTGCTTACCGCGAACGGATTCCAGACCATGCTGGCGGGCGCTCCCATGTGTCCGCTGACGGTGAAATCCACCCTCGTCCTGGCACCGATAAGTTCCACGAAAGGCTCCTTTCCCGGACTGACATGGGAAACGAAAATGCGCACCATGGACGGAGCGGCATCCGATGATCCTTGGTAGCCTAAAAATAGCCATTTATCCAGGTCAGCAGCCATTTGCCAATCTTGCGTTCTAAGGAAGGATCTCCCAGCGAGCGCCCCGCCCCCTGCCGACAAGCCGAATCCTGCGCTGTTTTTTCAGCTCAGCGAGGATTTTCTTGATCAGTTGCGTGCTGGCCGATGGAAGTTGGGCTGCCAGGTCTCCCAGCGTGAACTGCTCCACTTGAGCGAGAACGGTCTGTTTTACCAGGTCGCTTTTGGCGGGACGGGCCTGCGTCGACTCCACCTGTCGTTCGAACTCCTTGTAAGCAAGGCGCAACATGCTCAGAAAATAGTTCCACCAGGGTAGAAGCTCGTTTTTTCCTTCATGCCATCCCTGGGAGCATTCGGCCAGGACGCCATAATAATCTTCCTTGCTCTGCTCCACCAGACGTTCCAAGCTGACGTACCGTGCAACCTGGAAACCATGTGACTGAAGCAAGAGTGTTGTCGCCAGTCGTGAAACACGTCCATTCCCGTCCCGGAATGGATGGATGCACAGAAGGTCGAACACAAAGGTGGCGACGATCAAAAGCGGTGGAACGCGTTCATCGTCACAAGCTTCTCTATAATTCCGGCAAAGCGTATCCATGATTTTCGGTGTGTATTCGGCGGAAGTGGGAACAAACCTGATCTTCCTCTCGCCGTTCGGCAGAATCTCGATGATTTCGTTATCCCGTTTTTTCCATTCGCCTGCATCGCCCGAAAGACCACCCTGAGCGAAGGCGTGAAGCCGCTGGATGACCTTCGGTATGATGGACACTTGGCGCTTTCGCGAATAAATCCAGTCCAAAGCCTGTCGGTATCCTGCGAGTTCTTCTTCAGAGCGGTCCCGGGGCTTGGACTTTCCCAAAACCACCGGACGGAGCCGGTCGGCCGGTATGGTCACGCCTTCTATCCGGTTCGATGATTCCACACTCTGGATAATCGCCTGTTCCCTCAGAACATCGAGAACTTCCGGTTTCTGCCTAATCCATAGGTCCTGCTTGCCGCGGGCTTCCATACAAGCGCCGAGAAGCCAACCCGTACCCACCGGGATCGAAATATCAGCCAATTTTCTTTGGTCTAAAGACAACAATGTCGATTACCTCCATCTAATGGTAGCTTAATAATAGCCTATTTCGATTCCAGTAGCCAATTCTTTGTTCGAAAAGAGCGGCATCCATTCGAACAAACAGGAAAAACAGTTACTGGACGGAATAAAGAGCTATAAAGCGGCTCTTGGCGAGAAAAATCATTACAGGTACCCTGATCAAAATTTTTCGCCCCTACATGCACATCGACAATGAATCCTATTGCGTGAATAGGATTCGGCATGATCGCAGGCAGATCCGTCCTGGCATGGGGAGAAGATCGAAGGCGTTACAACGTCATTCGGAATCAACATCGTCATTCCCGCAAAATTGTTTCGCCATGCAAGGTTAACTGGATTCCCGCATTCGGGGAACGACGTTGTGATGTTGAAAGACGTTGTTGCGCGAACGAAGTTGTTTTTGTGGTACACTTTATCGTGTAAGCCTCCCACCCAGTGGGTTGCGGTTGTGGAATCCGTGTTGTGCGGCCCTTTCTTATGTAATACCATAGAGTTAACTCAAAGGGCAGGATTTTTTTTCCATGAAGATCGCTCAATTTGGGTGAAAGTGAGAAGGTCAAGGATGGTGACTCCTGGCTCCACGCAAAGATCGTCTTAAAACCGGTTAATCCCGATTTTGAGTCCATCGTGTTGACTGGCGTCGAGGAAGTCGAGCTGCGAGTGATTGCCGAGTTTGTCGAAGTGCTTTTCTTTTGAAAGATTGCAGAAGAATAGCTAATCCGAAAATTCCTGCGGATTTCACGAACGAAAACAGCCGGGCCAGTACCGGCGCATATAGGATGAACTGAAACCATGCGCGGATACCAATACTACGAGTTCCTGGCCATCGACCGGCCTCTGACGGCAGATGAGCAGGACGAGCTGTGGGCGATCTCGCCGCGGGCCACGATCACGCCGGTCAGCTTCACCAAAAAAAATATACCCGAAGCGACTTCAAGGGCGACCCCGACAAGCTGATGGAGCTCTATTTCGATGCCCATGTCTATGTGGCCAACTGGATGAGGGCCATTTTCATGGTGCGGCTGCCCATGGAGGCATTGAGCCGGGAGACCGCCAAAGCTGCGGCCGTGCCTTACCTGCTGGATATCGAGCCCACCAGGACCCATTGGATCATTACCTGGAGCCTGGGGGAGTCGGAAAACTACGAGCGCTTCGACGTGGAGGACGGCCTCGGCTGGATGGAGCTTCTGGCCCCGGTGCGGGATGAACTGCTGTGCGGGGATTTGCGCAGCCTGTATATCGGATGGCTGGCGGCCGCAGGCGGGGAGACGACGGATGACGATGAGATGGAGCCGATATGCGTGAGCGGATTGGGAGACCTGACGGCGAGCCAGCAGGCACTGGCCCAATTTCTCGAGGTGGACCCGTACCTGCTGGCTGGTGCCGGCATGGGCAGCCCGTCTGCTCCGAAGGCGGAAATTTTGCTGCAGGAAATGGATATGTGGATCGATGCCCTGCCAGGAGAAGAAGTCCATTCGATCCTGAAACAATTGCTGGAGGGCAAGGGGCAGCAGGCCGAACGGTCCATCAGGAACCGGTTCGCGGCATGGCGGCGCGGCTTTCAGATTAACGCTACCGACGCATCCCGGCGTACAGTGGGAGAATTGCGGCAGAACGCCGTAAAGGCCCGCCTGATCCAGCTGGAAAATCGAAAACGGGACCACGAGCAGCGAGAAATCGAACGCCGAAAAGAACATGAAGAGTATCTGAAGACCCTGGCCGACGATTTTTCCAAGGCCTGGGCGTCGGTCCGAGAACCCGTCGAGCGCGGATCGGGGTGGGGGTATGATATAGCTTGCCGTATAATCGTCGACATCGCCGAAGCCTATGACCTGTTTGCGACCAAAGAGCAATTCCAAGACGAATTGAAAAGATTCATGGCCGGCTACCTGCGGCGCAGGGCGCTGATTCGACGCTTGGTGAAGGCCGGCATCTGGAAGGATCAGTAAGAGATGGGCACGCGAAATTCCAAAAAGGGCAAAGAACTCAAAACCCTGGATGAGATGATCGGGGAGATCACTGTCGACGCTTATGGAGATGATGAGCAGCTCTGGGCTTTTCGGCAGGCCTTTGAGGATGACGTTGCCCTGCCGGCCGACGGTTTCGTCATCGGGGAACCGGTTTCAGTGATCGCGGTGGACTACGACGGTAACGAACGGCGCGGTCTCACCGCAAGATGCCGGCGTGAAGATGGGTCCGAATACTTGATTGCGGTCTCCGATGTCGTGTTGCCGCAAACATCGGCAGGGGCTCGGTACATCGCCGCCTACCGGAGGTGCCTCAACCTCGATCCTTACCCTTCAATGACCCCATCACCCGGCCCAACGACCTCGAACATGCCGGCGAGCGGGCAGAGGCGATGAAGATCTTAATGGATCTATGCCAGTCGGACCTGCGCTGCCTGGATGCCCACTCGCATCTGGGCAATTTTGTTTTTGATCACTGGCCGCAAAATGCCATCCGGCATTACGAAGTCGGCCTGCGCATCGGCGAGTTGTCTTTGGGTGGCGACTTCACCATCGGGCCTTACCGACTCGCTGCCCGCGGCGAGGGTCGCTACGCCCCGTCAAGCGGCGAGTACACATACATTGAGATCGAGGTGCACGAAGTGAGCACGGAGATCGTGCCAGGCGAAGGAGGTAAGAAATGAGCATACACCGGGATACCCCTGTCGTCTTCGAGTCATTGGTAGCCGATGCCACGATGGCTGCATCGAGCCACAACACCCAGCCGTGGCGCTTCGAGATCGGGGAGAAACGGATCCGCATCGTGCCGGACTTCACCCGTCGTTGTCCGATGGTCGACCCGGACGACCACCATCTCTACGTGAGCCTCGGCTGCGCCGCCGAGAACATGGTCCTGGCGGCAGCGTCCAAAGGATGGAACGTGGCGGTCGAGGTCCGGAGCTCGGGCAACGCCCATTCGGTCGATGTCATGCTCCAGCCCGCAACCCCGGTCGCGTCTCCCTTAGCGGACGCCATCCCACGGAGACAGTGCACCCGAGCCGCTTTCGACGGACGTCAGGCATCCACGGATGATCTGGTGCTGCTCGAACGGGCAGCTTCGGGCAAGGGGGTCACGCCCATGATGATCACCGATAAGAACCGTCTGGACACCGTGGCGGAGTTGGTAGCGCAGGGAAACACGGTCCAGCTTCGTGACCCGTGCTGGCGCAAAGAGCTGATCGCCTGGATTCGCTTCAACGAGCGCGAGGCACGCCGCACACTCGACGGGCTCTGGTCACGGACATCCGGTAACCCGGAGATGCCCCGATCGCTGGGCGAGTTGCTTCTCCGTTTCGTTCTCTCGCCTCGATCCCAAAACCGCAAGGACGTGCCGTGGATAAAAAACTCGGCCGGCGTCCTGGTAGTCGTATCGGAAGTGGACGATGCGGCGCACTGGATCGAGGCGGGGCGATGCTATGAGCGGTTCGCTCTGCAGGCCACTGCACTCGGGCTCCGCAACGCCTTCATCAACCAGCCCGTCGAGGTCGCCTCGCTTCGTGAACAGCTCGCAACCTGGCTGGGTGTGGGGTCTCGACGCCCCGATCTGGTCGTGCGTTTCGGCTACGGCCCCGAGATGCCGAAATCCCTCCGTCGGCCCGTGACCGATGTGGTGTCCGCTGCGGGATAGAACGTGCAGTCGCCTCAGCCCAGGTGGGTTGTGGCCCCGGGCCGACGAAGACGCCACCTCGCATCGGTGGCCGGATGATTGAGAGATTTAGAAAGTCGAACATGGCAAAAGAACATCAAACAACCTCCACTCAGGCCCTCAGGCTCTACCGCGACCTGGCGGACTGGTATCCGCTCCTGACGCCGGTGGGCGACTACGCCGAGGAGGCTGCCTTTTACCGGCGTTTGTTCGATGCCCACTGCCAGCGGCCCCCTCGGACCCTGCTCGATCTCGGCAGCGGCGGCGGCCACAATGCCGCCCACTTGAAGGCGGCGCTGGCCTGTACGCTCGTCGACCTGGAACCGGCCATGCTCGTGCTGAGCCGCCGCATCAACCCGGAGTGCGAGCATATCCAGGGCGACATGCGCTCAGTACGGCTCGGGCGCGTCTTTGATTGTGTCCTCGTACACGACGCGATCAGCTACATGACCTCGCGCAGCGATCTTGCCGGCGCCATTGCCACGGCCTTCGCACACACCGCCCCGGGAGGAGTCGCGATGTTCCAGCCGGATTTCGTCTCGGAGACCTTCGAGCCGGGCACCGAGACAGGCGGCAGCGACGGGAACGGGCGCGGCCTGCGCTACCTCGAATGGCGGTGGGTTCCCGATTCAAAAACCGACATGTACGTGACCGATATGGCGTACCTCTTGAGAGACGTGAACGGAGCCGCCAAGGTCATCCACGACCGTCACTTCATGGGTCTGTTCCCGAGAGCCGTGTGGTTGGAGCTGATTTCGACAGCCGGCTTCGAACCCCTCGTCGTCCCCTTCGAACACGGCTCGTACAGCGACACCGGACACGAGGTATTCCTCGGGCTGCGACCTGTCGCCGATGGAAGGGCCTGACATGAACGAACCCTCGTCGCGCTTCCGGCCGATCTTTTTCGAGCTCTACGAGTCGCTCCCCAGACAGGGTCCGGGCAACCGCGCCTGCGCCGCAAGGGCCCTTGCTCTTTGCCGCGATCTGCCGCCCGCGCCGGCGGTGCTCGATCTCGGGTGCAGCGTCGGCGGGCAGACACTCCATCTCGCCGAGCTTACATCCGGGTCCATCGTGGCCCTGGACAGCCATGCCCCGAGCATCGAGCGGCTGCGCGCGACGGTCGCTGTGCGAGGGCTGGCCGAGCGGATTCAGCCTATGGTCGGCGACATGGCCGCCCCCGGGCTACCGCCTGCGAGCTTCGACCTCGCCTGGTCCGAGGGGGCGCTCTACAATATCGGCATCGACAACGCCCTGCGCGTCTGCGGCGGGTTGCTGCGCGCCGGCGGCTGCCTCGCCTTCACCGACGCGGTCTGGCTCACGGACAACCCGCCCTCCGAGGTCAAAGCGAGCTTCGAGGACGACTATCCGACCATGGGCCGGATTCCGGATGTCCTAACGGCAATCGAGAGAAGCATCCCTTTCGACGGTTTGGATTAAATCGAAGTACTGGGAAAAAGCGCTCCATAATCCGCCCGATCCCGGTCGGCCAGTTTGTCGATCGCCCCAAGCCTTCCGTGTGTGTCGCTGATCAGCAGGAATCTCATACGGCTATTCCGTAGATTCCGGGAGTTGGAGTAGGAATCGCCAAGCCGGCACCACCTCGATGGTCCCGGCTTTCACATCCAGCCGCTCATCTTCGTTGCGGGTCACGATGGTTCCGGTTTTCTGGCCCAGCTCGGCCATCGCCTCACTCAAGGCCGCAGTCTCCCGTTTCCGCGTTTGCGGCTCCGCGAGGGACTCGCACACCTGCACCAGCATCTTGGGCCGACCGCGCATCGGCCTGCCTGCCGCGACGCTCGCGGCGCAGGCAGGGACGATGAAATCGACCTCCCGACCGGTCCTGGTCTTGTAATAGTAGATTTCCGGGTAAAGACGTCGAAGGGCTGTGAACACGAGGTTCTCAAGGAGATGGCCGGAGTTGACCAGGATTCCGGACGACACCGAAGTGACCAGTGCGTGATCGATGCAGTAGACCTTTTTCAGATTGGTGTTGCTGCGCGCGAGAGACGGGTCATATATGCGCACGGTGAACAGGAAATAGGCGTCCTCGAACCATTCCAGGTAATCCGACACCGCATACTTCG
>JABUEY010000138.1 GCA_013314815.1 Syntrophobacteraceae bacterium | reverse complement strand
CTCGCCTGCCGGTGGTTGGATTTGGCAATCAACCAACTCGCCCTTGGGCATCTGGTGGATAGCCGTCGCGCCAACTCGAATGTTATAAATCGATACGACACGGTCTCGAAGGCGGGAATCCAGTCCAAGCGCGGATCCCGCCATAAAGATCTCTACACCCGGGATTGCCTTGCTCTATCCATCTTATTTTCCAGCCTCTTTCCCATGTTACCCCGACGTACAGTGTACCGTCTTCCTGGATCCCCGCCTTCGCGGTAATGACGTTGTTGAGGCAATCACGATGCTGAGGCAATGACCATGCTCAGGCCATGGCGATGTCGTGAGTTGTGAGAGTTGTTCTGAAAGTGAAGTTGTGGTAGGACGTTGTCGCGGCAATGGCGTTGTTGCGGGTGTGTTCCACCTTTGTGCGACAACTGTCCGGGTGCGCGTTTCATGAGAAGGTGCCGGAAGAGCCTGGTTTTCTACAGCACGGCTTTTTTCAGGTCTTCGATTCCCGTACGTTCGATAAACGATGCCGTCCGCTCTTTTTTCCTGGCGTTGTCGCGGTAGTATTCGAGACACTTTCTGGTGATGTCGATCACCTGTTCCCGGGTGATGTCTTCCGCGATAACATCTCCGATTCGTGGTTTTCCTCCCGAGTTGCCTCCAACGATCAGGGTCCACCCCGTTTTCCTACCCAGTACTCCGATGTCTCTCACGTAGCTTTCTCCACACGTCATGGGGCAGCCAGAGACTCCAATCTTTACCTTGGCGGGGAGTTCCATGCCGACGAAGAGCTTTTCGAGCTCGATTCCGAGGCCGAGGGAATCCTGAAGTCCGAACCTGCATACACTTGTGCCGGGGCAGGCCTGCACGTAATGGACACAGAGTTCGGTGGCCTTGCCCATGTCCATCCCGAGTTCCTTCCAGACACTCTCGACGTCCTCCTTCCTGATGCCTACCAGGGCAAGGCGCTGGCCCGACGTGATCTTGACGATGGGTATGCCGTATTTTCTGACGACAGCCGTGATGGCTTCAAGGTTTTCGGGGCTCACCAGGCCGACGGGGGTCCGGGGAACGATGGCATAGGTGGTCTTGTCTCGCTGCAGAATTGCACCCATTGGTCCTTCCGACATGATTTTCCTCCAGGTTGTGGTGATCATGATGCAAAAAAGAGGGAATTCTACCCATGAACGGGACAATCATAAGCATCATATCTTACAAGGAGAACTGCTTTGTCAACCGTATACCCTGCAAAGGGGGCAGCGATGCCCGTGAAACTGGGAGAATGTACAAAGCGCAGTTGACACTGCCAGACAGTGCGATGTAAACACTACGAATAAGAGCTCTCCTTTCAGGGTTCCGGCAGTCACTTTCCACCAACAAGGATGCCCGCACATGTGGATTGTCCGGCTGGCATTGAGGCGTCCTTACACCATCGCCGTCATGGCACTGCTCATGCTCACCATGGGAATACTCTCCCTGAGCAGGATGGTTGTCGATATTTTCCCGGCCGTCGACATCCCCGTGGTCATCGTTGTCTGGAACTACAACGGTCTTTCGGCTGAAGACATGGAACGCAGGGTGGTGCTTGTCACCGAGAGGTCGTTTTCCACCACGGTAAACGGGATCGATCACATCGAATCGCAGTCCATTCCAGGGATTGGGGTTATCAAAGTTTATTTCCAGCGCGGGGCCGACATCGGGGGGGCTATCGCGCAGATCACGTCCGTCTGTTCGACGGTACTGCGTACCATGCCTCCAGGAATGCAGCCTCCCGCCGTCATTCAGTACAATGCGTCCAATGTTCCCGTTGCCCAGTTGACCTTGTACAGCGACAGCGTTCCCGAGGAAAAGCTGTTCGATTACGGCTTGAACTTCGTACGAATCCGGATGTTCACGATTCCTGGGCTCTCCACTCCAGCTCCGTTCGGTGGTAAGAACCGACAGATCATGATTGAAGTCGATCCCGGTGCACTGGCATCCAGAGGCCTTTCCCCCGCTGATATAGTGACCGCTCTGCAGGCCTCCAACGTCATCCTCCCAGCGGGAAGCGCCCGCATGGGGACGATGGATTACACGGTGATGACGAACTCGAGTCCACGCCTGCTTGACCAGTTCAAAGCCATGCCCATAAAAGTCGTGGGGGGCAGCGTTGTCTACATGGGGGACGTGGCCAGGATATCGGACAGCTTTGCCGAACAGACCAATATCGTGAGGGTGAACGGACGGCGAGCAACCTACCTGGCCATACTCAAACACTCCGAAGCATCCACCATTGCCGTCGTGGATGCCGCCCGAGACATCATTCCCATCATAAAGGAAGTCGCTCCCGAGGGGATGGAGCTCAAAATCGACTTCGACCAGTCCGTTTTCGTGCGCGCAGCCGTTGAAGGGGTGGTTCGTGAAGCCCTGCTTTCTTCGATTCTTGTTTCACTGATGATCTTTGTTTTCCTGGGGAGCTGGCGCAGCATGGTGATTGTCTCCATATCCATACCCCTTGCGATATTTACGGCCATCATCGGGTTAAACCTGGCGGGACACAGCATCAACATCATGACGTTGGGAGGACTTGCCCTGGCTATCGGTATGCTCGTGGATGACGCAACGGTTGAGGTGGAAAACATCCACAGGAACCGCATGCTCGGGAAGCCACTCACGGTAGCCATCCTGGATGGAGCCCAACAAATCGCCGTGCCCGCCGTGGTGGCCACCCTGGCCATATGTGTCGTCTTCTTTCCCGTCGTGCTTCTCGAAGGCCCTGCAAGGTATCTGTTCACTCCACTCGCCCTGGCCGTCGTCATTGCCATGCTGGCTTCCTATCTGCTCTCCCGCACTCTCGTGCCCACTCTCGCACGCATGCTCATGGCCGGTGAACACATCGAAGCACATCCCGTGCCCCCCCCGCCGGGCGAATCACACCCGCGGCTGTCCGAAAATCTCGACAGGGTGCGGGACCGCGCTTTCGAGCGTTTGCAGACCTTCTACGCAGGGATGCTCGAAGGGGCGCTTTCCCGCAAAGCGTTCACGCTGGCCATCTCTGGACTGCTGTTCGCTTCCAGTATGGGGCTGGCGAAAGTGGTGGGAACGGATTTCTTCCCGTCCGTGGATGCGGGCCTCATGAAGCTGCAGTTTCGGGCTCCCTCGGGAAGCCGCATCGAGGAGACCGAGCGGCTTGTGGCTCTTGTCGAAGACCGGATCCGGCAGACGATTCCCCCCGAAGAGATCGATACAATCAACGCGATGATTGGAGTTCCCGTCTATTACAACCTTGCCTTCGTCTCGACGGAAAACGTCTGCGGAACGGATGCAGAAATTTTGATTTCGCTGAAGAAAGGCCATCAGCCGTCGGCGTTGTACAGGAAGAAGCTCCGACAGGTCCTCAGTGACAATTTTCCCGGCTGCTCCTTCTATTTTCAGCCTGCGGATATCATCACGCATGTACTCAATTTCGGGCATTCCTCCCCGCTGAGCATTCACGTCGAAGGGAACGATCTCGATGATTCTTACGAATATGCGCTGAAGATGATGGACGCCATGCGGCGCATTCCGGGCGTGGAGGACGTGCACATCGACCAGATTCTCGACTACCCCACACTGCAGGTGGATGTCGACCGCGCCCGGGCCGCAAAGCTGGGGATGAACCAGCGCGATGTGGCAAACAGCGTGCTCACCGCGCTCTCCTCCAGCATACTGGTAGCCCCGTCCTTTTATCTCAGCCCCGTCAACAACGTGAACTATAACGTGGTTGTACAAGTTCCCATGGAGGAAATCCATTCCGTGGAGAGACTCCTGGCAATGCCGGTCACTCCCCCGTCCGCTGCCACCCTTCTACAGGTGTCCGGCATGCCGGTTCCGATGGATGTGCCCGGTATACCGGCTCAGACTTTGGGAGGTCTGGCATCGGTGACTCACAGGGTCAGCCCGGAAAACATCACTCACTACACGGTACAGAGGGTTATCGAGGTGGAGGCCAACGTGGAGGGGTGCGACCTGGGTTCCGTGGCCACGGATATAGAGCGGGAGATCGACCGGCTCGGCAGAATGCCGCCGGGAATGCGAGTGAGCCTTCACGGGCAGAGCGAAATAATGGATGCTTCATTTCGGAGCCTGGGTCTTGGCCTAGTGCTGGCCATCGTGCTCGTGTACTTCCTCATGGCGGTTCTTTTCCAGTCGTGGCTGGATCCCTTCGTTATCATGATGGCCGTTCCGGGGGCCCTTGCAGGAATCCTGTGGATGCTGACCCTTTCGGGCACCACCATCAACGTCGAATCCCTGATGGGATCCATTATGGCGGTGGGCATTGCCACATCCAATTCCATCCTCCTGGTGAACTTCGCAAACGATGTGCGCGTAGAACACGGTCTTTCCGCACACGATGCCGCCCTGGAAGCAGGGCGGACTCGGTTGAGGCCGGTGTTGATGACCGCATCGGCCATGATCATCGGCATGATTCCAATGGCCCTCGGGCTCGGCGAAGCAGGCGAACAGAACGCCCCGCTCGGCCGGGCCGTGATCGGCGGCCTCCTCATGGCCACCGTCGTGACCCTCTTCGTAGTTCCGGTCATCTACTCACTTCTGCGTAAGAAACCTCCTTCGAAGTACCTGTTGGAGAAGAGGTTCGAGGTGGAGGAGCGAGGAGAAACCTTTCCGGAGCGTTCCAATGGGCAATGAACAGCGGCGGCAGACGAAGGGCGGAAGACTGTTTTATGCAGGAGGCATCATCACGGTTGCGGCGGCTGTTGTGGTGGTGGTGGTGCTTCTTTGGAGCCGGCAGGCGCAGATGGATGCGGAGAGGAGGTCGAGGGCCGCCGCCGTGGAATCCGGCCCACTGGTGCAGGTGGTTTCAGCGATTCCTGCGTCCGACAGGCGATGCCTGGAGTTTCTTGGAGAAGCCCGTCCGTACGCTTCTGTCACGTTGTATGCCAAGGTCAGCGGATATCTCCGGGAAATCAGGGTGGACAAAGGAGATAGGGTGTCTGCGGGGCAGGTGCTGGCGGTCATCGAAACCCCCGAACTTGACCAGGACTACCAGGGAGCCGTGGCCGACGCCAGGAACCGGCGCAGCATTGCGAAACGCTTGCGCGAGGTTGTGCCGCTGGGAGGAGCTTCCAGGGAGGCGGCTGAAACGGCGGAGGCTGCAGCAGCTGTTGCCGAAGCCAGGGCATCCTCCCTGCGGGCTCAACTCGACTACAAAGTCCTTCGGACGCCTTTTCCCGCCACCGTGACCGCCCGCTACGCCGACCCCGGTGCACTGGTGCAGAGTGCCACCAGTTCCCAGACCACCGCCCTCCCCATCGTTACCCTCTGCCAGGTGGACAGGCTGAGAGTCGAGATCTACCCTGACCAGAGAAACGCGAGCCTCGTTCGAATCGGAGATCCGGGGGAGGTCTGGGATATTGCAAGGCCCGATGTCCGGCTGCCTGCCTCGGTAAGCCGCACCAGCGGGGAACTGGATCCGAAGACTCGAACACTGCTCGTGGAACTTGACCTGGACAATCGGGGAGGAATCATTCTACCCAACAGCTTCGTCCAGGTTTCCCTCTGCCTGAAGATTCCTCCCTGTGTTGAGGTGCCCGTAGAGGCCCTGATCATGCGCCGAGGAAGATCATGCGTCGCCGTGGTGGACGGTGAGAACCGGGCTAGCTTCAGGGATGTGGTCATCTATGAAAGCGACGGCCGGAAACTGAAGCTGCGTTCCGGTTTGAATGCCGGAGAAAGGGTGGCCCTGCATTTGGGGGACACCGTTGCTGAAGGAAGCCGCGTGCGGCCGGCAGAAGAGGATCGCAGATAGCCGTCGTCGAACTGTCCACAGGTGGATGCCCTGCAACGGGCGCTGTTTTCGATTGCCCGCACATCCGTTTCTCGGGACGCGCTGCTGTGTTGCCCTCTTGCCTATCGTTTCGATGACGCGCATCCGGTGCACAGGAGCGCTATCCCTTCGCTTTCCGCGGAGGGGCAGATGATTCGGATCGTCTTTCCGCAGCGCTCACACACCAGGGGGTCGAGGCCGCGGGTGAGGGGATTCCAGACGGCTTTGATCTGCCTGCCGAGCTTCCTGTACTTCAGGTTAAGGATGAGTTGAGCCACATTGACGAGAAGGCGAATGGCGGCGCAGGTCCTGATGGTGACCTTTACGCTGTATTTTTGTTCAAGATCCAGGATTTTTCGGTCCATCTCCACGGGAAGTTCGATTATTTTGGCTTCCCTTTCACGGCGCTGAGTTTCCGTGAGATTGTGCCGGGAGAGTCCCTCCTCCATCTCGATGCGCAGGGTGTCGTAGTATTCTCTCGTGTTTCGTACGTCCCTGTGAAGACGCCGGCGCATGCTCTGGATAAAGTCCTCGAGTTCGGCCTTTACGGCAAGGCGTGCCTCCGTCATTGCGCAGCCAATCGCCTTTTCAATATGCACGGGGAAATGGGATGGGACCTTGCCGGGAAAGAAAAACTGCGGATGAAATTCCTGCATTAGATCCTCGAGGTTCTCGATGACGGCTCCGCTTGCCTCGTGGACTCCCACCCGGACCAGTCCTTCCTTTCTTTCGTCGCTCATGGCCACGTAATGGCAAACGAGAACCATGTACGTGGTGCGAGCTTCCGCTCTTGACATGACCCTGGCCAGACCGTCGGTGAAACGAATATCCTGCCCGAGAAGCTGTTCGAAGCCCGCTTTCTTGATGTATGGAACCTCTATCTGTCCACAGGTCACCGGCACTTCCCCGACGGCAAGTCCGATCAGCCGGTCGAGAACCGGGCTTCCGTATATTAGCGGCAGCTCCGCGGTTCCCAGAAGGACTTCATCGGGGAGATGGAGGAGCCGGGCCAGAGGAGTGGGCAGAAGGGCCAGGAAGTGTTCGCCCCTGTTCTCGACGACTCCGCCGTGTTTCTCGATCAGGTTTGCGGCGAATGCAAAGATCTCCGGGTCGGTGACTCCGCTCATACGCCGAAATCCTCCCTGAAAAGCTTTTCATCGAGGTCCCTGGTCTTGTCGTATGCCGTACGGGCGCGTTTGAGCCTAGCGGCCAGGGCGTCGAATGCCTTCTTGCGGTCGGCCTCTTGCGCATTCTTCACCCAGATTTCATAGACCAGGTCGGCGAATTCCTCCTCCCCGTGCAGGCGTCCGAGAATCATATCGAGCTCTCCCACGACCAGTTCGAACATGTTGATCTTCCGGTCGAGGACTTCAAGTATGTGATCTTCCAAACTTCCAGCCGCACAGAAGTTGTAGACCTGAACCTCCTTCTCCTGCCCGAAGCGGTGAATTCGGCCGATGCGCTGCTCGATTTCCATGGGATTCCAGGGGAGGTCATAGTTGATCATTACATGGCAGAACTGCAGGTTATGGCCCTCGCCTCCCGATCCCGTAGTGAGCAGCACGCCGGTTCGGCCGCGAAATCCATCCATGGCCGCCTGTTTCTCCTGGCGCGTCAGCCCGCCATGGTAGACGGCGTGAGGAATCCTGAGATCTTTCATTGCGCGGCTGATGTGTTCCAGCGTCCTGACGTAGTTGACGAAGATGATCTTCTTTTCGTCCGATGCCTTGACCAGTTCGATGACCCTGTCCAGCTTGCTTCCGGTGCGGATGGAATCCCCCGACCGCATGATGGCCCGGACCTGTTCACCGACCCGGCACTCGGGATTTGCCTGGATTCTTTCGAGCATGGAGATCGCAGCGCTGTGCGAGGAACCCGCCGCTTCAAGGAGCCTGCGGAGAGTCATCTTCGGCAGTGAAGGAGAATCCCCGGACGAATGTTCGGCTACAAAGCGGCTTATCGTTGTATAGAACTCCGCTTCGCGTTCGCTGGGTTCCACACGCACGGTGAGTACGAAACGGGGAGGAAGTCGAAGGCGGGCAACCGAGCGGGTATTGCGGACCATGACCTCCCTCAGCAGTTGCCTTAGTTTCTCCCTGTTTCGAGGATCGGTGGGATTGCCCCTGGTGATGAATTCGTCTTTGAAGGCTTTTTGCGTCTTCAGGTGACCGGGTCGCAAAAGGGTGACCAGGTTGTAGAGTTCCTCGAGGCTGTTTTGAACGGGAGTGGCGGTGAGCATGAGCAGGAAGGTCTTCTGAATGGAGTTGACCAGCTTCCAGGCCAGCGTGCTCCGATTCTTCAGGCGATGAGCCTCATCCACGATCACCATGTCATATGAGCGGTGAGTGGCGGCATCGAAGTGCCTCTTTGTCTTGGCCGTTTGAAGCGAGGCGAGCATGAAGGGGTTCTCCCAGAATCCTTCCGGATCCTGCCTGAAAAGAGGACTTGCGGATGAAACAAAAGAAAGGCCGAACTTGCTTTCCAGTTCTTCCTCCCACTGGTGCAGAAGGGAGCTGGGTACCAGGACGAGTGCGGAACGGACGAGTCCGCGCAGGATGTATTCCTTGAGTATGATGCCCCCCTCGATGGTTTTGCCGAGCCCCACTTCATCAGCAAGAATGGCCCGGCCGCGGAACGTTTTCATGACCTTGCGAGCTGTTTCCTCCTGGTACCACAGCGATTCCACGTCACGCAGAGTCGGCAGGCACATGAGTTGATCGAAGGAGGTGCGAAACGAAAGCCTGTAGCCCTGCAAGGCGAGCTGCAGGAACTCGACATCCTTTCTTTGATGAGATTCCACGGCCTCGATTACCGGCTTTGCACTGACTTCAAATGCGACTTTCAGCTCGGGAAGGCTCTCTTCCGGAGGTTTGGCAGGTTTTGCGGTGCCTGCACCCTGGATGGGCGGCAATCTTCTCGCCTGTGCACCCCCGCCCCCGCCGTTTTCTCTTGTGTCCGGCGGCGTGGAAGCTTCCTGGTGCCGCGCCGCCGCCTCGATCATCAGCCTGCAGTAGTTGAGGTACCTCTCCACCTCCTTTCGCCTGGCCTTGGATAACTTGCCCGCCAACGGCGACGGCTCCGCCAGGAGGTTCTCGAAAATATCCCGTGCATACGGGTAGACTTTCCTCGCAAGAGCGAGAACCCCGAGGGTGTAATGCTCTTTTTTGGTAAGTATGGTGCCCGAGTTGTAGTTTTATGAAAGAAGAGTGTAGACCACGGAGTCGTTGTTGCAAAGCTTTGCAAACCTCAGAGCCCATTGCCTGGTGTATTCATCGGAGGGATCCAGCTTCAGTTTTTTCAGTGTCCAGCCGAGGGCTTCTTCAAAGTCTTGCGAATGGACAGCACGCCGAATGCACAAGGTATATTCCTCGGCCTTGGCCATGCGAGCCGTGTGCTGTTCACGGCGCAGTGCCGCTTTCTTCTTCTCTTCGCGCTTCTTTTTCCTTTTCTGGTCGCGATCTTTCGCCATGGATAAGAGATCCGTAGATCGGCAAGGCTACCCGCTTTCAGTTTTGACCCCGCAGCGGCGAGGACAGCCGACCTTGAATAGCCGCGTTGTGTTCGATGGCTTTGGAGCTCCCGGTGACAGCCTGGGCTGAGGACGAACAGGCTCGAGACGCGCGGTCTGCAGCGATACAAAGTGTCGAAGTGTTTGCAGGCCGGGCAAAAGGGTCGAACAGGGTGTTTCTCTTGCCGTCCATCGAACAGGAAAGAGACAGGCTCAGCGTGAATCCACTCCCGTTCGAGTATATTTCCGGCAGGACAAAAACACAACTCGTTTGCACCCGTTTGCAGCCAGGATTCAGCAAGGCGGATCTCGGAATGAAAGGCTTTCGGATCCGGGGATCATCGAGTATGGAGAAACCGCGCGGCGGTTTCGACGGCAGGACGGACAGGGAACAGGTTGATGCTCCGATCCGGACAGAAGGAGCAATTCCCGGAAGTCCCGGCCGTTGAAGCTTAAAGCAGCCGTTCTGGAGTGGAGCAGCCGGGGCCCCGGACGGTCGAGAGAAGCCGGGGCCCATCGAGGCGGGAATGGATCCGCGGAGTCTTCGCCGGCGGATCAATAGAACAGTTCGACCCGGATCATGCCCGCGACGATGGGATCGTTGCGGCTGTTGCCCACGGGATTGGCCACGTACTGGATGTCCGGGCTGATGGCGAAGTATTCCCGGATTAGGATCCTGTAGTAGGCCTCCAGGTGTACTTCCGTGTCCCGGTGCAGGCGGTCGC
>JABUEY010000137.1 GCA_013314815.1 Syntrophobacteraceae bacterium | reverse complement strand
TTTCCTCCTGCTCTCAGGGCTACACTATACCACATAACCTTCCGATTTGCCTATTTTTTATTCCTATTAAACCATAAAAATCCACTCCCAGGCCCTACAATTACGACACAGTCTCGAAGGCGGGAACCAATCCAAACGCGCATCTCGCCGTACCTTCCACCCGGCGTTGCCCTTGCTCCATCCACGTTGTCTTCCAGGCTTTTTCCCACTTCCTGAAGCTGTTCGCCCTGCACGGTTCCTTTCCCTTGATTTCCGCCTTCGCGGAGATCAAGCTGTTGCGAATATATTCCACCTGTGTGCGACAACTGTCCGGGTAAGCGTGTACCGGAAAAACCTGAAAACCCGTGTGGGCCAGAAGCCTTTCCTTCTTCGGAAAGATGGAATGCTCCCGGCGGATTTCCCGGAGCCTGTCGAGCCTGGAATGAAAAGGGGGGAAGCCGCTTCGCACTTGCGGCGCTTCCCCTGTATTGGCACGGTTTGCCGGCAGGAAACTTGCCGCAGCGGTTGGGTTAGCTTCCTTCACCCGCAAGGCCGAGTCTTGACGCCAGCCCGCCGCTCAAAGCCCATGAGACGATCTTGCTGCCCGTGACATTGGGAACAGCATCCAGTGTCATACCGTCCAGTGCCGCCAGTGCCTTGCATCGAGTCGGCTGGGATGATCCGTTGATGATGATGCGAAGTCCGGTCTCGCCGCCGGAACCAATTCCGGCAAAAGAAGGCGTGAAACAGCCCGTGTCGGCATCGGAGGAGAAATCTACGATGGAAGCTGCTGCAGGAAGGATCTGCCTGAAGCTGTAGTAGTTGCCGACATTGGTCTGGATGGCGTGCAGCCCGGGGAAGACCATGCTCGTCAGCCGGGACTTCTGGATGTATCTCTGATAGAAAGGAACGGCGACCGCCGCCAGGATTCCGATGATTGCAACGACTATCATCAATTCGACAAGGGTAAAACCTTTGCTCTCTTTCATCTTGATCAACATGCCCGGTTCCTCCTTTGTGTTCGTTCTCAAGCCAATGATGAGACGACTGCAAAACGCGTGTAGTCAACCTCGATGCTTCACTGCTGATTCCGCGGCTTTCCTCCTTTCAAAATTCATGAACAAAAACCATCCGTCAAATCCAGCCCCCCGTTCTGGCCGGTCCGGCCTAACCCATGCCTTTCATCACGATGAAGATGATCAGGCAATGGGAAGACCCTCACCCACATCCACGAGCTATATGGCAAACTCTTATAAGCAATGGTCATGCCAATATGAATATCGAATGGCAATGGATAACCAAATCAAGCCAGGTCAGTTCTAAAAAAGACATAGATCCATAAGACATGATTTTGTCAATGATTTCGAATTAGCTTTGACACATCATTCGTAAGGGGAGGAAAGTGCCAGGAATGCAGATTCAAAGGTGGATTTCAAGCCACGACAAATATTGGCCTATGAATGACAAATATTGTCATCTTAAGTTCAGGCTTTGTTTTCAGTTCCCGGCAGGCGACGGGAGTTTGTTCCGGATCTTGCGCAGGACGACCAACCCGGTGCAACCCAGGAGAGCATCCAGGACCGTTTGGATCAGGCGCGACAGGACGGTCACCATGGCGGCACTGCCCGCGCCCGCAACAGGGGTGAGCATTGCCAGAAGGAGACCTTCGCGCACCCCGATCCCGGCAGGGGCAAAGAGTGCAAGAAATCCGGCGACTCCCGACAGGCACGACATGCCCACAAAAGCCGGCACGGCCGAAAGAGGCAAGGAGACAAAACCCATGGTGACAACGCAGACGCCTGTCATCAGCAGGCCGACCTGCACAAACATGCCCAGGAATACGATCCCCATCGACAAGACCGGAATACGAATTGGCCGGGATGGATCATGAGAAGATTCGGATAAGCTGTTGTGGGATCTTTTCCGGGAACGGTGGTGAATGAGGACCATCAGGACGATTCCCGCGGCGGAAACCGCGGACGCAACGAGCAGGAGGGGGACGCCGCCCGGGATGTCGATGGGAATCAGCATGAAGCCGATAAGTAAGGCGGCGGCCAGTGCGGTCAGGGTCAGGACAATGATGGCCGCACATGCGACGGAAGTCTCGACTCCAAAGGTCCTTGCCAGGACTGCATGCCCCGCAAGGGAAAGAATCTTGCCCGGCATGTACTTTCCCACCGCCGGAAGCGTCAGTAGAACGAAGGCCTCGGGCAGCGAAAGCGGCGTGGCAAGTTGCCTGTACACGTACTTGTATACAAACGCCCCTGCCACGGGCGAAGGAAGAATCAGCAGCAGACCGGCTGTGATCCAGGCGAACCGGAAGACAAGGATCGATCGATCCAGCAGCGAAAAAGAATCGACCAGGCATTTACCCACATAGAATGTCACGGACAAAAACAGCGACGCCTTGAGAAACGATATACCGTGCCGGTAGAATGGGTGAGGATTCTTTTTCATGAATCACTCATCCTCACAATTTGCCTGCTTATGACATTTCAGCACTATTCCTGTTCCTGGGAAACATGTATCCCTCAAGTCCATTCGAAACAATATCGCATACATTCTTTGAAGAATCCACTTCCTGCTGGATGCAGCCCTGGGTTCACCGGCAGAGAAAAAGCGAATGAGCAGCCTGTCGAGGAAAAGCTTCCTGAGGATGGAATAGAAATAAAGGACCGGGAATCCATATTTCTTTGCTTCGATGCTGCTGAACCCCGATTCCTTGACCAGGGATATCAACCCGGCATGCGAATAGCGCCGGAAGTGCCCCGAGATTCTGTCTCCCATAGAATAGAGGCGTGGTTCAGACGGAACGCTGAGGATCAGAGTGCCTCCCGGTTTCAAGAGGCTGTGGAGTTTCAGGAGGGCTCGGCGGTCATCTTCCAGGTGTTCGAGCACTTCGATGCACACGACATGATCGAAGGTGGTTCCGGGGTCACAGGCTTCGATGGAATTCACCTGGAACTCGATGCGGGAATCTCCATCGAGTGATGCCTTCATTGTTTCCACGGCCGCAGGCGACGGATCGAAAGCCGTTATCCTGTGCCCGAGCCTTTCCAGAAGGATCGAATATTCTCCTGTGCCGCAGCCCGCATCGAGGGTTTTCCCGGGAACCAGTGTTGCGAGTTCCCTGCAGATCACCTCATCCCGAACGAATTTTGCGGGAGAACCGGCGGCATGGGAACGGCTCCAGGTCGAGTGGAGGGTATCGTAATCCACCATATTCTATCATTCTTTGAGAAAACGCCCGAGCACCGCAAGTGCGAATATCTTGGCGGAACAGTCCTGTCCGGATTCGCGGTGGAGCTTCACGAGCGTGCGGGCGGCGTTTTTCCTGATCGATACGGGAAACAGGTTCATTATCCCTTGTTCATCGGAGTTTCTGAACCATGCGGCCAGGGGCGGTGTGAAGCCGTGTTTCTTCCTGCTGACGATGGATCGAGGGAGATATTTCATCGCTATTTTCTTCAAGATGTGTTTCCGGCTTTGTCCTCTGATTTTCATGGAAAGAGGAATGCGCCCGGCAAGTTCGAGAACCGCAGGATGCAGGTATGGGCATCGCACCTCGAGGGAATGACGCATACTCATGCGATCCACCTTTACCAGGATGTCGTCCGGAAGATAGAGGGCCTGGTCGAGGTCCATCAAGGCCTGCACCGGGTCCGCCGAGCATTGAAAGAAATGGTCGAGTTCCCCAAACAGGCTTCGGTATGGGGAAAGATCCGGAAACAGGGATGTGACTCCATCGTGGGTGAAAACTGTGTTGGGCATCAGCCCCCACGTGTCTTCGATGTTTTCGGCTCTTTCCATGAACAGCTTTGCACATTTCAGAATGCTGTCGGCGTAATAGACATCTCTTTCGGGCAAAACCGAAAGGGTACGATAAAGAACCCGGCGGCGAAGAGAAGCTGGAAGCGCGAGGTAGGGTTTGAGAAATCGCTGAGCAGAATAGCGCCGGTAACCTCCAAACAATTCGTCGCTGCCGTCACCGGACAGAACCACCGTCACGTTTTCCCTGGTTTCTCTCGAGAGGTGGAACACGGGGATGGCGGAGGAGTCGGCGAACGGTTCACCGAACGCATCCATAATGGAAAGGCATTCCTCCGAATCGCCCAAGTTGACTTCGTACACGGTGTGCCGTGTCCCAAGCGACTGCGCCACCTGCTCCGCATAGCGCGATTCGTCGAAGGAGGCGTTCGGGAATGAGATGGAGAAGGTTTGCGGAGGCGGGCCTTCGCTGGCCATCATGGCCACGATGAGACTCGAATCGAGCCCCCCCGAAAGGAATGATCCGAGGGGAACGTCGGCTGCGAGCATCTTCCTCACCGACCGGCGCAGGCATGTCTCGAGTTCGTCGCTCAGTTCGTCTTCCGAGGCGGAAGAATCGGCACTGGCAGGAGGGAAAAAGTACCGGCAGGTTCTCGATCGGCCGTTCCTGTACTGCAGCCAATGGCCCGCGGGCAGCTTTTTCACGCCGTCGAGAAAAGAAAAGGGGGCCGGTATGCAGCCCAGGCGAAGGTACAGGTAAACGGCGCAGGGGTCCGGGGAGAGGGCTCTACCGATGAGGACCTGGAGTGCCTCCAGTTCCGAGGCGAAAGCGAATACGTCGGCTGATTCGAAGATATAGAGAGGCTTTTCGCCGCATCGGTCGCGCGACAGAAATATCGAGTTGTCGGAAGGAGAGCAGACGGCCAGGGCGAACATGCCTTCGAACCTCAGGACACAGTCCGGCCCCCACTGTTCGAAGCCGTGCAGGATCACCTCCGTATCCGAAGACGTCGAGAAAACATGCCCGAGGCTCTGCAGCTCGGCACGAAGCTCCCTGAAGTTGTAGATCTCGCCGTTGAAAATCGTCACAAGACTTCCGTCTTCGTTGAACATGGGCTGAACGCCGCCTTCAATGTCGATGATAGAGAGCCTGCGGTGGATGAGTGCGATGGGGTTCCTGATGAAGGAACCACTGCTGTCGGGGCCGCGATGCACCATCGTGCCCGAGGCGGCCTCCAGCCGGTCGAAATCGATCCCGTTGCGAAGGTCGACCATGCCCGCTATCCCGCACACGAAAGAACCTCTTCGAATATCCGGATATACCTCGATGCACTGGAATCCCAGTCGAGGGATAGTTCCTGAATCCTGGATTTTGCCTTTTTGCCCATTGATTTTCTTGCGGCCGGGTCTGCGGCAAGAGAAAGTACGGCCCGGGAGAGGGAAACCGAGTTTCCGCTGTCGACCAGGATACCGCAGTCAGGAGTGAGCACCTCCCTGACCCCGGGAAGGCCGGTGGCTATGGACGGAAGCCCGGCTGCCATGGCCTCCAGGAGTGCATTGGGTCTTCCTTCGTGCCTGCTGGGAAGCAGGAATGCATCGCAGGCGCCATAGACGGAAAGCGTTTCAGCGGGACTCAGCCTGCCCGCCCAGGTGATGTTGCACAACCGGTGCAGTCCAAATTCCGCCGGGTCTCCAGGCCCCACAAGAAGAAACCTGACACTTCGATTGACCTCCCGGACCAGGCCGGCTGCTGTTGCCAGGGTGTCGACTCCTTTGTTCCTGGTAAGAGTCCCGACAAAGAGAAACAGGATCTCATCGTCTGCAATTCCGAACCTGTCTCGGATGTCGATGACTCGCGTTGCCGTCGAAACTCCGTTCGGCGTGAAGTATACCTTCCTGCCGTACCTCGATTGTAATGATTGAAACCACGCCCTGTTGACCGAAGTCAGCGCGGCGGCATTCAAGGCAAGGTGATCAAGAAGGCGGAAATGGACGTCCTTGAGATCACTGCCTCGAAAAGTCACCACCAGGGGCTTTCCGGAAAGCATCGCGGCCGGCAGAGACAACAGGCCGGTATGGAGCCACTGCGCGTGGATCAGGTCGTGTCTTTTCGAAAGAAAAAGGACATGGATCAGCATCGAACAGAGGAAGGATGGGAACAGGGGAAGAAGGCATGGAGACCGATGCCATACTTCAGGGATTCCTCCGACTCCGTATGCAAGCCGCATGAGCCCCTGCGGACCGTACCGGAATCGAACGATTTCGATTCCCTCGTCCCATCCTCGATGCCTGGCATGTCTATCCCCCGGAGCAAGAACAGCCACCTGGTGCCCGGCTCGGTACATGGCCTGTGCCAGACGGTGCACGAAAATTCCGCTCATATCGCCCAAATCCCTGGGATACCCGGTGGTGACGATAAGAATCTTCATTCCTGGCCTTCGCTTTCAGATTGTTCGGGAGGACCGCCACACGAGGTAGTCTTCGATGGTCAGGTAGTCGAGGTCCGATCGGACCAGGGTGTGAAGGGCGTCTTCTGCCGTCATGACGATGGGTTCCCCGTGCAGGTTGAAACTGGTATTCAGAACTCCGCCAATACCGGTGATGGATTCAAAGTACTTCAGCAGACCGTGGTACCGGGGATTGGCTTCCCTGCGCACGACCTGGGGCCGGCATGTCAGGTCCGATGGATGCAGGGCGGCGATCATTTCACGCCGGGCCTGCGCCGTGGTTTCACACGCGATCATCATGTGGGAGGTGTCGGCTTTTCCTTTATCGACCAGGTAGTCGTCTTTTCGCTCCCAGAGAATAGAGGGAGCGAAAGGCATCCAGAAGTCCCTCCTCTTGATGGCTGCATTGATTCGCCTGACGGCCTTGAGATCCTGGGGCGATGCCAGTATCGACCGGTTGCCGAGAGCCCTGGCTCCCCATTCCATGCGCCCCTGGACCCTGGCCACGATGTTTCCCTCGGCCAGCAGCCTGGCCGTTTCCTTTTCGATGTCCTCCACTCTTCTGAAGCAGATCCATTCTCTATACTGAGCCAGCGCTTCGAGCGCCTCGTCCTCCGTCACGCGGTACCCGAGATAGAGATGGTCGAGGGGTTGAATCGTGGTTTCTGCAGACGTTCGGGCGGTGTGTTGCATGTGAGCCCAACAGGCGGCTCCGAAGGCCGTGCTTTCATCGCTGCAGCTGGGAAGAATGTAGAGGTGTTCGATATCCTGTTCGTTTGCCAGGATCCCGTTCAGTTTCACATTCATGAAAACACCGCCGCCCAGGACCACGCGCCGAATTCCCGTTTTGCAGACCCAGTTCAGGATGAAACGCCGGTAGAGTTCTTCGAACAACTGCTGGAGTGCGGAGGCGATGGAATCGAAACGCACGAGAAAAAGGTCTTTTTGCAGCCTTTTCAGCGTGGAATTCCCCCATGAATGGGAACGGTTGACAAAGGAGAGTCCGTCTTCGGAAAGACTGTAATAGCCCTTCAAAATATCGTAAGCAGCTTTCTTTGCTTTTTCGGAAACATAGGGAGCCAGGCCCATGACTTTATATTCATGTTCCAGGGGCTTCATGCCCAGAAATTGAGTCACTCTGCTGTAGAGTATGCCGGGTGAATGGTAGCTGGGTACGGTGCCGAGGAGTTCAATCCTGCTGCCGAAGGCCCTCGATATGCCGCAGCAGGCGCCGTCCCCTGATCCGTCCGCGGTGATGATCAGGCTCTCTTCGGGCAGCAGATGAAAACCCGATGCGAAGTAGGCTGCGCAAGCATGAGCGGTGTGGTGCTCGACAAGCAGGACATCCGGGGTCTTGCCTGTTCCGGGCAGCTGGTGAGTTCTCTTTCGCAGGAATCGTTCGCGCTTCTTTTTGGCCGCACTGACGCAGGCTTTCCGCAGGAAACCGCATGACATCAGGCCCGAGGGCAGAAAAGATGCCAGCTGTGAAAAATACCGATGACGCCCGCCATCGTAAAAGCCTGTGTCCGTGATGGGCTGAACGAATCCTGCGAAAGCGGCAAGATCTATGCTGTCGCGGGAAAGCCCGGCTGTTTCGAGAAGCCATTGGATGGAACGTACCGGCATTCCACCCTGGTTTTTGACTCTGTTCAAACGCTCCTCGCTGATCATGCCGACCACTCTGCCGTCGCACAAAAGGCAAGCCGTTGCGGTATGACCATCGTGAATGCCGAGTATATTCATGAAGGTACTCCGCGTCTGCCTTCGGAGCCGGGAAGGTTTGACATCACTTTCCGCGGACACCCGGCCGGACTGGAGCATGATCCAGGGTGTTCGACCTGATCCGGGCCTGGTGTTGATCAGCGATTTGCCTGCGGAAGAACATCAGTTGAGTGACCTGTTCAGACACCAGCCCGATGAGGAACATCAAAGCGGAAACCGTCATGAACATGGCCGAGGTCGGACCGTATCGGCCGTCGAGGGCGAGGACCTTGAACAGTCCATAGAGAAACCCGATACTGAAAGTGATCATGCTGCAGGGCAGAAAGATTTTCATGGGCGAAAAGAGCGTGGCGATCTTGAACAGGATGAGAAAGAACCTGGGGCCGTCCCGGAGCATGCTGATCTTGCTTCGGCCGTTGCCTGAACGTCTTGCCGCAGTGACCGGGACATAGGCAAGGCTGTATCCGGAACGCACGACGGCTAAAGTGATGGTTGTGGGATACGAGAAGGTATTGGGGAGCAGGGAGACGAATTCCCTGGCGACATCGGCGTCGATCGCCCGAAACCCGGATGTGAGGTCATCGATCCTTCTACCGCAGACATAGCCTGCAAAGAGGTTGTAGATGCGGTTTGCCAGGTTCCTGTGAGCTCCGGTTCGGGAATTCCATGCGCGGGCTCCCACCGCCATGTGATGAGTGTCGAGCTTTTCCAGGAGCCGGGGTATGTCTTCGGGGGGGTGCTGACCGTCGCCGTCCAGAAGAACGATGACGTCGCCCGCGGCGCTTCGTATCCCTGTCTTGACCGCTGCACCGTTTCCCATGTTGTAGGGATGCCGGATCACCTTTGCTCCAGCCTCGGTTGCTCTTCCCGCAGTTCCGTCGGTGGATCCGTCATCGACGGCGATGATTTCACAGGCACAGCCCAGCGGATTCATCGTCCTCCGTATTCTCTGGATGACTGACGCGACGGAACCCGCTTCGTTGTAGACGGGGACAACAACGCTTACCGCATGAGTCTTTTTCTGCAATTCAGCAACCTTCATCAGACCCGGCCGACTCCTTTCTTCCCGGAACCCGGTTTCCCCCACACCGCCCGACCACGACCCGGCCGTGCAGCGATCTGTACTTACGCACCGCGCAAGCACCTCGGTCCTTGCACAGGCCGTAATGGAAAGCCGGGAATGGAGCAGTACCGATTGATCTCGTGGTCACTACTTAATTCGGAATCGGTCGGAATTTGCGTGAGGGAAAATTATCGTTCCTCCAGCAGACGCGTACCCGGGCATCGCACAAGAGGCGCGTGGCGAAAAGGCCTCACAAGGAAGAAACGGGGCGCTTCCCGCCTGCGGCAGGGATGGAGACGAACAAGGCAGGGTTACGGTTGCCGCGGTGATTCATCTTTCCGGTAGGATTCAGAAAGGACCTCCCTTGCAACCTGCATGAAGGCGTTTAGAGTCGGAGAAAGCCATCGGTCCCGGTACCATATCATGAGCGTGGCAACTTCGAGTTTTTCTTCGCCAAGAGAAAGTACGGTCAGGCGACCGCGGGAGAGATCCTCCTCGACGGTGACCTCCGGGAGAATCGAAATCCCTGTTCCAGCCATGACACATCGTTTGATGGACTCGATGCTGTTGAATTCGAGTGCGCCGTCGTACCGGACTTTTTCGCTGTTGAGGAGCGATTCGAGGCTTCTGCGGTAGCTGCAGTCCACCGTCGAGTACAGGATGGTTTCACCTTCCAGGTCCCTCGGGCGGATAGCCGGCCTGGCTGCCAGCCGGTGGCGGGGATGAGCCACGATCACCAGGGGTTCGATGCCCAGGGCTTCCACCGCCAGGTCGGCAGCCTGAATGGATTCGGCGAGCAGGAATGCCAGATCGGTTATGCCCTTGCGAAGGTCTTTCTGAAGCCCTTCGTGCGTGCAGGAGGTAAAGCGCAGGCGCACTTTGGGAAAACGAGACCTGAACACTCCGATGACATCCGGCAGTCGGTGAACTCCCAGTGTCTCCGGCATCTTTATGGTCAAGGCTCCCGTCAGTTCCTTCGCACCGACCAGTTCCGACCGGGTTTCATCCGCCAGATCGATGATCTTCTCCGCATACTGCAAGAGACGCATTCCCGCATCGGTCAGGAGTATGCCCCTGCCCAGCCGGTCGAAAAGCTGTACGCCCAACTCATCTTCCAGAGCCTA
>JABUEY010000136.1 GCA_013314815.1 Syntrophobacteraceae bacterium | reverse complement strand
GCGATCAAGACCCTCTGGATCGTGCTCGAGGAGATGGACCTGATGTGGATTCCCGTTCTTGGGAGCTGGCGTCTCAACGAACGTCATTATGGGGCACTGCAGGGACTCAACAAGGCGGAGACGGCTGAAAAGTACGGCATGGAACAAGTCGAACTCTGGCGCCGCAGCTTCAATGTCCGCCCGCCCGCACTCACCCCCGATGACTCGCGTTATCCCGGCAACGACCCGCGTTATGCGGGGCTCGGCAGCGAAGAAATACCCCTTACGGAGTGTCTTGAAGATACAACGTCTCGATTTCTGCCCTACTGCCGCGACGTCATCGCCCCCGTTATTCGGAGCGGCAGGCGGGTGATCGTGTTGCACACGGGAATACGCTGCGCGCGTTGGTCATGTTCCTCAACAAGATCCCCCAGGAGAAGATTGGAGAGCTCAACATCCCTACCGGGATCCCCTTGGTCTACGAACTCTTCGACGACCTTGAACCGATCCGCAGTTACTACCTGGGTGACCTCGAAAAGGCCCAACGGGCGGCACATGCTGTTGCCGATCAGGTCAGGCACAGAAGTTGAAGATCGCGGAGGTTCACGTAAAGCATATTTGCTTCTGAAATCCGGCTGTGGGGTTCGACATTAACAATGGAAGAAAGGAGTACATCATGGGGATGATCGTGAGAACGTTTGGAAGGGAGATCCTGGATTCAAGGGGCAACCCCACCGTTGAGGTGGAAGTTGTCCTCGATGACGGTGCTTTTGGCCGGGCGGCTGTTCCATCGGGCGCATCCACCGGCGTGCACGAAGCACTGGAAATGCGCGACGGGGATAAAACCCGTTACGGCGGAAAGGGGGTGCTCAAAGCCGTCGAGCACGTCAACGAAATCGGTGGGGCGATCGTTGGGCTGGAGGCCCTTGACCAGAGCGCCGTTGACAACGCCATGCTGAGTCTGGACGGGACACCCAATAAGAGCAAATTGGGAGCGAATGCGATCCTGGGCGTCAGCCTGGCGGTTGCCCGTGCTGCTGCGGACTCGGTCGGCCTTCCGCTGTACAGATATCTCGGCGGACTGACGGCCAAGGTGCTGCCTGTGCCCATGTTCAACATTCTGAACGGAGGTGTCCATGCCAACTGGCAGGGTACAGACTTCCAGGAGTTCATGATCGCTCCTGTGGGTGCACCCAGTTTCCGTGAGGCTGTGCGCTGGGGCAGCGAGGTCTACCATGCCCTGAAGGGCGTGTTGAAATCCATGGGGCATGCCACCGGCGTCGGTGACGAGGGCGGGTTTGCCCCGGCGTTGAAGACCAATGCCGAGGCTGTAGAGATCATCCTTAGAGCCATCGAGAAGGCCGGCTACAAACCCGGCGAGCAGATAGGGATAGCCCTCGACCCGGCGACCAGCGGTTTTTACGAGGATGGGCTGTACAACCTGCGCACCGAAGGCCGCAAGATCACCTCCGCCGAATTAGTGGAACTGTGGGCGGACTGGGTGAGCAGGTATCCCATCGCCGTTCTCGAAGATGGCTTGGCCGAGGATGACTGGGACGGCTGGAAGTTGCTCAACCAGACCTTGGGTGACCGGATCGAGCTGGTAGGAGACGATCTGTTCGTCACCAATGTCGATCGCATCGCTCGCGGCATCAGCGAGAATGTCGCCAACGCTGTCTTGATCAAGCTCAATCAGATCGGTACGCTGACCGAGACGGTCGCGGCTGTCGAAATGGCACGCAAAGCTGGATGGGGCGCAATGGTCTCTCACCGTTCAGGCGAGACGGTGGACAGTTTCATCGCCGATCTCACCGTGGCGATGGCGACCGGTCATCTCAAGACCGGCGCTCCCTGCCGCGGCGAGCGTGTAGAGAAGTACAATCAGCTCATGCGCATCGAGGAAGAGTTGGGGGCGGCGGCCGTGTACGCCGGACACGGGGCTTTTGTCCGCTGAACCAGTTATCGCCTGGTTCTATTCGGAATGGCGACGGGTGGGGAGCCCATGGCGACTCTGCGGGTTGAGTTTCCACCGTCAGTCCCGCGTGCTTTCGGCGGGAATCCAGCCCAGCGCCACCCTCTGGATGCCTGCCAGGAACCTGCAGAGCTGACGAAGCAGGCTGCGGCTGAACCCCTGAAATCAAGGTCAACCAAGCACATAGAACCTGCACTAAGTCTTGTCCTGCACAAGATACTGCTTGGTCTAAGTGCATGGAATCACCGCATGCGAGAGAAGAATAGGAGTCCATCATGAAGATCCTGACTGCACCACGCATGGAGAGGTGCATCGGTTGCCATTCCTGCTCCCTGGCCTGCGCGAGACTTGTGCACAAATCCCTATCCTGGGACTTGGCCGGAATTCGGATATCGTCGTCTGGAGGCCTGTCGACGGGTTTCGAGGCCAGAACGTGTCTTGCCTGCCAGCCTGCCCCATGTGCGGCAGTCTGCCCCACCAATGCCTATTCTCAACGCAAAGGCGGAGGGGTGGTCGTGAAAAAGAGCCTCTGCATCCGCTGCGGCGAGTGTGCCCGGGCGTGCCCGGTGGACGCCATTTTTCTCGACCAGACGAGTGAACCGTTCGTGTGTATCCACTGCGGGCGCTGCGTCTCTTTCTGTCCGCACGACTGCCTCGAGTTCACGGGGGCCCGAGATGGAGGCGGCGACACTGAGGAGGAAGAACCATGATCAGAGACCATTTCAGGGTACTCGTCGTCGACCTCGCCAAGGGGCGGGGCACAATAGCCAACCTCGAAGGCAGAGACGCGGTGGCTGGCGGGAGCGGACTGGCTGCAATGCTCTTCGACAGGTACGGGCTCCCCGACCAGCCATGGGACGACCCGGCCCAGCCGCTTATCTTCACCATAGGCCCGCTCACCGGCTACTTCCCGCTCATGAGCAAGACCGTTTGTGCCTTCAAGTCCCCGTACCATGATCAATACGCCGAGAGCCACGCTGGAGGCCGTTCCGCACTCTCCCTTCGATTTGCGGACCTGGACGCGCTGGTAATCCGTGGGAAGGCGCCTGTGCCTTCGTGCCTGTCCATAGGCTCCCGCCGCCTGGACCTCAGAGACGTCCACTTCCTTTGGGGCACGGATCTTCTTAGAACCGGCAAGATGCTCCGGCGCATGTATAAGGGTGCCGGGCATCGGAGTATCTTCAGGATTGGTCCTGCAGGAGAGAATCGATCGGCCATGGCCTGCATCAATGTGGACACTTACCGCCATTTTGGGAGGCTCGGAAGCGGGGCTGTCATGGGTGCGAAGAACCTCAAGGGCATCGTGATCCTGGGCGACGGCTCCTTCCCGCTCCCCGGAGGCAAGGAATACTCCAGGCTGTTTGCCGAAGTGCACCGTAAGATGACAGACACCGACATGATGGAAAAGTACCATAATTTAGGCACTCCCATCAACATGGCGGTCCTGAACGGCATCCGCGCCCTTCCGATCCAGAACCTCCAGAAGACCACCGATTCGGAAATCGAGAACATCAGCGGGGAGACCTTCGCCCGCGACACCCTCTTGCGTAACGCCGCGTGCGCCGGGTGCCCGGTAGGATGCATTCACATCGGGTACGTCCGGGAGAGATTCATGGGAGAGAACCGCTACCTCTACCGACAGGTCTCCTACGACCATGAACCGATCTTTGCCGCCGGGGCCATGCTCCACGTGACCAATGCCTTCTCCGTGCTCGCTCTCCTCGATACCGTGGAAAAGGAGGGGCTCGATGTCATGTCCGCCGGCGTCGCCCTCGCATGGGCGACGGAAGCCCTCGAAAAGGGCATCATTTCGCCCAGGGAGACCATCGTTCCCCTCAAATTCGGCGACGAGGCGATCTACAGGGAGGCGGTCCACCACCTCGGCGCAGCATCGAATGATTTTTACAGGCTTCTCGGACAGGGAACCCTGAAAGCCGCCGAGCATTACGGAGGTGCGGATTTCGCCTGTGTGCTTGGACAGGAGATGGCGGGCTATGCCACGGGTGAGGTCTTCTATATCTCGCAGGCCCTTGGTCTGCGGCATTCTCACCTGGATGCGGGCGGCTACTCCTACGATCAGAAAGACACGCCACCCGATATCGAGGGTGCGGTTCAGTTCCTTGTGGACGACGAACGGGCGAGGGTCCTTCTCACTTCCATGGTGAGTTGTCTTTTCGCCAGAGGCGTCTACGGAAACCAGGTTCTTTCCGATTGCCTGCGCTCCGTCGGCTACCTAAACCTTGCCGACGGCATCGACAGTGTTTCCCGCCACGCCCAGAAGCTGCGGTGGCGGACACGCCTCCGAACCGGTTTCGACCCGCGTACGGTCACCATACCGAAGCGCTTCCTCGAAGTCGAGACCTGGAAGGGCAGGACAGACAGCGCCTACCTTCACAAACTCAAAGACGCCTATGTCGACGCAATCCTGGCGCTCGCCCGCGATGGGAGCGAGGCCGACCGATAGAAGGACGCTGCATGAAACTTTTTAAGGATTACGCCTTGAAGGAGCTTGGTGTGAGGCTTCCTGAAGACTACGCCGGCTTCATGGAAACCTATGGGAAAAGGCTGTCGGAAGATCCCGTCCACAAGGAGAGCTGGATTGGCGGGTTGGGCTCCCCCGATTTCGTGATCGGAACCACCCTTGCCTTCCGTTCATCGATACCCGGTTTCTCCAGGGAGCATGTGGTGATCGGCTATGTGGGTATCAAAACCATCATCGTCAACAAGGTATACGAAGAAATCGACGAATACCTCTTGCTGGATGCCCGGGAGGGGAGCGTGTTGCTGGTCGATTCGCTTGGAGTCTCCAACAGAATTGCGGCAAGCTTCGAGGAGTGGGTTACCCCGAACCTTTTGAGGGCAACGCTCAAGGAAAAATATGCGAGCAATCTCACGGTCATCGTTTTCGATGATGAGCTGAAAGCTGAGGAAGCGCGCCTCAAGCTCCTGAAACTCCAGCACGAGGGCTTTGTCGAGCTGGAGGATGCCGTCGTGGTTGTGAAAGAGCACGATGGCAAGGCCCGCTTCCATCAGATGCACAGGATGGGGCGCAGGGGAGGACTGGCCGGGAGCATCACGGGGCTTATCGTCGGCAGCATCCTCTTCAGCCCCCTGATCGGAACGGCCCTTGGAGCGGTTGCGGGAGCCGTCTCCGCCAGCCTCGCCGATGTGGGTATCGACGACCGGTTCATAAAACTTTTCGCTCAGAAATTCAAGCCGGGGTGCTCTGCCCTGTTCACCCTGGTGCGGAAGGCCGACCCTGAGCGGGTGGAAGAAGAATTCCTCGGCTTTGGCGGCAAGGTCCTGGTGAATTCGGTCAGCAAGGAAAGAGAAGTCGCCATACAGAAGTTTCTGGATGCAGCAAAGGAAGTTCCGGATTAGACTCAGGAGCACGAAGATCGCGTACTTTTCGACTCCTTGATTGAAGAAAACCGAGAAGTGGGTGTGCGCATGAGCGCTTTCCTTTTTCTCCGTTATGAAGCAGGATGCCTGAAGAGCAAGAACGTGAAGGAGACGCACCATGACTGCAGAACAAATGCGGCTTGAAGAGGCTCGGAGGCAAGAGGCTCCCTGGAAGAAGTGGGGCCCCTACCTGAGCGAATGCCAATGGGGAACGGTACGCGAGGACTACAGCGACAACGGAGACACCTGGAACTACTTCAGCCACGAACAGGCCCGCTCCCGTGCTTACCGCTGGGGAGAGGACGGCCTGGGAGGAATCTGCGACGATCATCAGGTGCTCTGTTTTGCCCTGGCCCTCTGGAACGGGAACGATCCGATCCTCAAAGAACGGATGTTCGGGCTCACCAACAGCGAGGGGAACCACGGGGAGGATGTGAAGGAATACTACTTCTACCTCGACAGCACACCCACACACTCGTATATGAAATTCCTCTACAAGTACCCTCAACAAGCCTACCCATACTCGGACCTGGTGGAGACCAACCGCAGCCGTTCCCGGTACGAAATGGAGTATGAGCTCCTCGACACGGGGGTCTTTGACGGCGACCGCTACTTCGATGTCTTCGTTGAATATGCCAAGGCGGCTCCGGAGGATATCCTGATCAGGACCACCATCTCCAATCGCGGGCCGGACGCGGCTCCGATCCACGTCCTGCCCACCCTGTGGTTCAGAAACACATGGACATGGACCGACGGCGGCTCCAGGCCGCTCCTCAGATCCGTAGACGGGGAGAAGCACAAGACCATCCACGCTCACCATACAGACCCCCTCTTCCAGGAATCGCTTCAGGATTACACCCTTGACTGTGAGGGGGAACCCACGCTCCTCTTTACGGAGAACGAGACAAACAACGAGCGCCTCTTCGGCATTCCCAATGCCGGTCCCTACGTGAAAGACGGGATCAATGACCATGTGGTGCACGGGAACCTCCTGACAGTGAACCCCGGGCGAACGGGGACCAAGGCATCCGCGCACTACCCGCTCAGCGTCGGAGCCGGGGACACTGCTGTCATCAGGTTACGGCTTACTGGTGCGCTCGGCAAGCTGAAGGGAAAGCCTTTCGGCAAGGTCTTCGACGAGATCTTTGCGACAAGGCTGAGCGAAGCCGACGAATTCTACCGATCCGTCACACCTCCATCGGTGAGTGGTGACGAGGCCAATGTCATGCGCCAGGCGCTTGCCGGCATGCTTTGGACCAAGCAGTATTACTACTTCGATGCCGACAAATGGCTCGATGAGCACTTGGCTCACCCCCTCCACGGCCATACCCGCCAAATCCGCAACCGGGAGTGGTTCCACATGGTGAACGACCATGTGATCTCCATGCCCGACAAGTGGGAGTATCCCTGGTACGCTGCCTGGGACCTGGCGTTTCACACCATCGCCCTTTCCATCGTCGATTCGGATTTCGCCAAAGACCAGCTCAATCTCATGCTTCGCGAGGTCTACCTCCATCCGAGCGGCCAAATCCCTGCTTACGAGTGGAACTTCAGTGACGTGAACCCCCCGGTCCATGCCTGGGCAACCCTCTTCCTTCACCGTACCGAGCAGGCGTTCTACGGGGAGGGAAACATCGACTTCCTCAAGCGCGCCTTTGCAAAGTTGATGCTGAACTTCACGTGGTGGGTGAACCGCAAGGACCGGTTCGGTAAGAACGTCTTCGAAGGCGGCTTCCTCGGGCTCGACAATATCGGCGTCTTCGACAGAAGTGCACCTCTGCCCACGGGCGGGTATCTCGAACAGGCCGACGGCACCGCCTGGATGGCCCTCTTTTGCCAGAATATGATTGAGATTGGCGTCGAACTGGCTGGTCACGACCCGTCCTATGAAGACCTCTGCTACAAATTCGTCGAACATTTCGTGTGGATCGCATCCGGGATGAATCGCATGGGGCATGACGGCATGTGGGACGAGGAGGACGGCTTCTATTACGACATTTTGAGGCTGCCCGACGGGAAGGCTCAGCGTCTCAAGGTGCGCTCCATGGTGGGGCTCCTTCCCTTGTGCGCCACGACGGTCATCGAAAAATGGCAAAGGGACCGGGTGCGCAGCGTAGTCGACAATTGGCGCAACAGGGTAAATCGCATGCCGGAGCTTCTCGAAAGTGTGCACGCTTCAGGCCCGGGTCATCTCGGAGTGGCGGACCGCACCATTCTCGCTCTGGTGAACCAGGAGAGGCTACGCCGCATCCTCACCCGAATGCTGGATGAAAATGAATTTCTGAGCCCGTTCGGCATACGGGCTCTCTCCCGCTATCACCTGGAGCACCCCTACATCTTCTACGTGCACGGTGAGGAATACCGGGTTCAGTATCTCCCTGCGGAATCGGACAGCGGCATGTTCGGTGGAAACTCCAACTGGCGGGGGCCCATCTGGATGCCGGTCAACGCCCTCATCATCCGGGCGCTGCTCTCCTACTACCTTTATTATGGAGACAATTTCAAGATCGAGTGCCCCACGGGTTCGGGGAAGATGATGAACCTCTTCGAAGTGAGCAAAGAGATCGCCGCCCGCCTCACCCGTATCTTCCTGCAGGATGAAAGGGGCAGGCGGCCGGTATACGGGGGGGCGGAAAAGTTCCAGAGCGATCCTCACTGGCGGGACCACATCCTCTTCTATGAGTATTTCCACGGAGACAATGGAGCGGGGCTCGGCGCAAGCCACCAGACGGGCTGGACGGGGGTGGTGGCAAAGATGATCGAACTCTTCGGCCGGCTGGATCCCGAGAAGGTCTTGGAGACAGGGAAGCGAAGCGCTTTTACATCCAGTGAATAGACCTTGCCAAAGAGAAAGGCGGATCATGAGACCCTGGTCGAAACACTCGCTCATTTATGAAATCAACAGCTGGGTCTGGCTCGATGAGTTGAGCCGAAGAGAGCAGCGTGCCCTGACCCTCGCTTCGGTCCCTGACGCCGAGTGGGACCGGCTGGCCGCGCTTGGCTTCGATGTGGTCTGGCTCATGGGTGTCTGGGAGCGCAGCCCGGAGGGGATTCGAATTTCTATGGCAAATGAGGAGTTGGTCTCTGACTTTCGCCGTGCCCTGCCCGATTTCACGGATCGGGACAATGTGGGCTCTCCTTACTGTGTGCGCCGCTACGAGGTCGATACCCACCTGGGAGGCCCCGAGGCTCTGGTTGTAGCCCGCAACAAACTCGCTCAGCGGGGCCTGCGCCTCATCCTCGATTTTGTGCCCAACCATGTGGCCTTCGATCAGCGGTCGTGACCCGTGTTTTCCGGCGTGGCCCGATGTACTCCAGTTGAACGCGTTTGACCAGGGGCTGCGCTCGGCCGTGGTCGAGACTCTCTCCGGCATTGCCGGCCTGTGCGACGGGGTACGCTGCGACATGGCCATGCTGCTGATGAATCCCATCTTCGAGAGAACCTGGGGAAGCCGAGCCGGCACCTGCCCCGACACGGACTATTGGCCCGAGGAGTTGCCGGACCTCGACTTGCTTGCGTTCTATCGCCAGCTGCTCGAAACGCTGCGCCGGGTAGATCTCCTCGATGGGTCCTGGCAGCTCTGTGATCGAACGGGATGGCCGGACAATCCAGGCTACCTGAACCTGGTCTCCTGGTGCTGGCGCAATGGGGATACGCGCCGCCTCACGGTCGTGAACCTCTCCGATGCTCCAGTCCAGGGGCGCTTGAAGATCCCGTGGGATGATCAAAAGGGCGACGTCTGCCACTTGCGTGACGTTCTTACTGGCGCAGTCTACGAGCGACATGGAGATGAGCTTTGTGGAGAGGGACTCTATGTAGATCTCCCCGCCTGGGGTTTCCATTTTCTGGAATGGCTGTGAGAGAGGGTGTTGATGTGAAAGGATCGCCCGGTGATGAATGTTGATGCCATTTCAAGGCATAAGGCCAGATTGCGTCAAGACCTGGCAGCCTCGTCTTCTGCGGCGGAGCCATGGTTGACGAGAGAGAGCCTCCCGTTTTCGAGACGATCCGGTCGTGGAGAGGAGACTTTCTGCACCCCACGCCCATGGGTCAAAGAGTCTCGCGGCCCTGTACCGATCCCCTCCGCCGCCGCGAAAAACGGAGCGACTCGTAAGACAACTGCTCTCATCGCCAACCTTCTCCTTTGTTTCTGCATTGAGAAACGCTTCAAAGCGGCTGTTTTCATCAGCCTCCTTTCGACCCTCGTGGGCTGCACGGGCATCGGGCCACACACCGTTGCACGCGATCGGTTCGATTACACCTCCGCCATTTCCGATTCCTGGAAGGCCCAAATGCTTGTTAACATGGTCAAGCTGCGCTATGGGGACACGCCCACTTTCCTCGAGGTCGCCTCAGTCATCAATCAGTATTCCGTCGAGAGCCAGGTAGAACTTCGGCTTCTCTGGGCGGACCCAGTCACCGCCGCTGTGACCAACAGCCAGACCGCAGGAGGCGCCGCCCGCTATATCGACCGCCCTGCCATCACCTACAGTCCGCTGACAGGAGAGAAGTTCGCCCGGAGTCTCATGACCCCCATCCCGCCTTCAGCGATCCTGAGCTTGATCCAGGCGAACTACCCGGTCGACCTGGTTTTGAGGCTGTGTGTGCATTCCGTGAATGGAGTCAGAAACCGGTTCGGGGGTGCGGCACGGGCACGCCCCGCAGATCCCGAGTTCCACCCCCTGCTGGAAAGGCTGCAAAGGCTTCAGACCTCGGGGGCTATCGGTCTGCTTGTTCAGAAAACGAATGAGAAGGAAGCTACGCTCATGACTTTACGCGGCC
>JABUEY010000135.1 GCA_013314815.1 Syntrophobacteraceae bacterium | reverse complement strand
GGTCCAGGCTGCTGATGTCCATAAAGGATGATTGGATCTTTGCAATACGCGACCGGGCGACATGTTCCTTCGAGGGCGGACGTGTGGCCGCCCCGGGGAGGTTTATCCAGCGAAGAAGGCGGGAAATCCGCCTGGATTTGCCGTTGTTACTGATTTCCAGCCTGAAGTCTGCGGATTCCGAACCCGAGAAGCCCCGCCAGGAGCAGGGTCATGCCGGCCCCGACAAGGCCGGACGTCGTAGTGCCTATATCGACGGCAGGCCAGGATTCCTCGGAAACCGGCTGCGGATCATCTGCGGCTGCCTCCTCCTGAGATGCTCCTTCAGGCTCCGATTTCTTGAAGCTGTAATCGGGCAGAATGGACGTCTTCTCCTGCACACGGGCGAGCAGGGAGTGAATGCCGTTATGGGGCGCATCGAGTTCTTCCTTGCCGGAAGTGTGCAGCATGGCCCACTCGAGACCGTCCGGGTTGGCCGAAGCGAACCAGGAGAGTGCCCCGCCAACGATCACCGTGACAGCAAGAAACCCGGCCAGGACGCTTTTGAACGAGCGGCTTCCTGCACGATGCATCGAATCGGCCATGCCGAGAATCTCGGGTCGGGTCTGCAGTATATAGCCCACGACGGCAGCGGTTGCGAAGCCTTCCACGATTCCGATAGCCAGATGAATGGGCTGCATGAGTATAACGAAAGCTGAAAAAGGAAGGTCCGTGATTCCCGAGAGAAGTGTTTCCAGGACGACTGCGAAGGCCCCCATCTGGAGTCCGAAGATGGATCCGGCCATGGAGGCCATGAAGATGTCCCCCCGGGTGGGACGGTCGCCCGCGATCTTCTTGTAGATGAGAGGGTAGGCGATAAAGCACGGGAAGAAGCCGAGATTGAAGATGTTGCATCCGAGGGCCAGCAGGCCGCCGTCGGCGAAAAACAGGGCCTGGACAGTGAGAATGGACGCCATGGTGAGAAAGGCCGCGTGAGGCCCGAGAAGTATGGCGAGGATCAATCCTCCCCCGAGGTGTCCACTCGATCCCGTGAAAGGGATGGTGAAATTGATCATCTGGGCGGCAAATATAAATGCGCCGAGCACCCCCATCAGGGGCGCTTTGCTCTCGTCCGTATCTGTCTTGATTTTTCCTGCACTATAGACGGTCAGACCTGCGGTCGCCGCCCACATGATACCTCCCACCGTCGGCGAAATCAAAGCATCGGCCATGTGCATAATGGGCCTCCCTGCACTGAATACTGAAAGATCGATTCAACTCTCCGGCATGCATGAACTTCTGCGCGCTGAGCGGAACGGTCCCGGAACTCCGGGATGCACGGCACTTCAGCAATGTCTGCTGGCAGGAACCACAGTGAGCGCCTGTTCGAGAAGTCTTCCAGCCGGACGAAAAAAAGCCGGAGCACCCGCGTCGCGGTTTGACTCCGGCCTTCATGGCCTTGCCGGCGAAGAACGCCTGAATGGAAATCTGCACCTGCCGAGGCTTCATGCCTCAATTGTGCTAAATTTACACCTGGCGGCCAGGGACAGTCAAATAATTTATGTGTCGGTCGGTTCCTCGCCTTGATGGGTTGATGGAGCGGGAGGCAGGGGCGCCGATGGTCGAATAAAATACTGCCGGCCCCCATCAGGCGGCAATCAGGGACAATGTGATGACGGATCACTTGAACGCGTACTCCAGGCATTTGGGTTCATAAACGAGTATCTCCCCCGGTGCCTTTCACGCAAAGGATCGATGGCCATCACAACTCCTTCGGCATCACAACGTCATTCCTGTAACAACATCATCCCAGCAACAACATCAGTTCCACAACAACGTCCCTGCCACAACAATGTCATTTGCCGTCACACCGTCATTCCCGCGAAACGGGAATCCAGCAAGGGTAACCGTGCATGGCGAAACAATTTCGAAAATGGGGAAGAGCTTGGAAGATAACATGGATAGAGCGGGCAATCCCGGGCAAAGAGATCTTTGTGGCGCAATCAACTCTCAGACTGGATTTCCCGCCTTTTGCGCGGGAATGACGGTGTGATGCCGGCAGATGAACCATACCTTTTGCAGGAAGGCAATGAATTGAACCGCCGGCAGCATCGCGGCGAGATTCTACGCTTTGTCCAGCAGCTCGAAAAATCCGTTGATCCCTTCGGCTCCCTTGAGGGGCAGGGAAATATGCCGGTCCCCCGGAACATCGTAATCCCGCGGGTTGATCCTGATCAGTGTACCCTTGTAGAGGTTCGCCAGATGTTCCGACTGGTAGCGCACCGTCGCAACCGCCTTTCCGGCGCCGATCTCCACGATGGCAAGGGAATGCCCCTTTTCCCCGGTCTCCCTCAACCAGCGGTAAAGTCTTTTCCCCTGGACATCTGTGCGCGCGGGATTCCAGGACCAGTCGCCGAACATGAGGATATTCGGCCGGGCGATGCGTCCGCACCGGATGCACCTGGGCAGCGGTTCTTCAGCCCTGAACACATCTTCGTCCACCTCGACCCGTACATCCTCCGCACTCCAGATGTCATCGCAGCATGGCTGGATACACTGCAGATAATGGATGGATCCGTGGCATTCTTTCACCCGCTCCTCGTCGAACCCGGCCTTCTGAAAGTGGCCGTCCACGTTGGAAGTGAATACGAAGTAGCCGCCGGGCATCCGCCTGCCTGCTTCCAGGAGCTGTTTGAAGCCGGCGTGAGGCACCGTTTCCCTGTAGAGATTGAGCCTGTGACCGTAGAAAGCCCACGCGAGTTCGGGTTCCCGGTGGAACCACTCCGGGTTGGCCATCTCGACGAAGGACATTCTGAGCTTCGCCATGACCGGGTAGGCCTTCCAGAATCCCCCTTCTCCCCTGAAATCCGGAAGTCCGGAGTCGACACCCATTCCCGCTCCGGCGGTGATGAGAAGTGCTTCGGCTTCTTTCAGAACCTTGGCCGCCCGATTCAGTCTTTCCCTCAGTATCATGAAATCCGTTCTCCTTGAGGTCGAGAAAATGAGCAGGAAATCGATGATGGAACAGGTGCCAGACACTCATCCCTTTCGTGTGTCCGTTTTCAAGCTGAGTTCGCGCATCCTTCGCCCGGTCCATGCCAGGACAGGCGGCTTTTGAGCGGGACCACCCTGCAGCCTGGGTTCCGGGCAGGCAGCAGCATCCGTGCATTTCCGGTAAACGGAAGACCCTCCCCGGTTTTCCCTCGGCAGGCCGTCAATCTGCTTTTGAAGGTCCCGGTCAACTCTGTTAGACTCAAACCGTCACAGGGAACCGGACTGCCGGTCCCGGAGTCACGGGATCCGCCTTCGTCCGGAAGGCTACCACCTGACAGACGATTTTTCCAGACAGAATTGGAGAGAGATCTGGAGTCCGGGTTCAAATGGAATCCTTTCTGAAAGCACTTCCATGGTGCCCGCGAGAGAATTCGCGCATGAGAAATCAAGCCCGGCCGACAGAACGGCCTCATCGAGAAAACATGGTTCGGACGCCGGCCGCTGCAGCCGCTGTAGCCGGACTTGCCGGCACCATAGGCCAGATCGTGGTCTTGAGGGAACTCCTGGTCCTGTTTCACGGCTATGAACTCTCGACGGGCCTGATCTTCTCGTGCTGGCTGCTCTGGACAGCGGCGGGAAGCGGACTTGCCGGACGCCTTCCGCGCAGGTGGTCACACGCCTCTTCCGCTCTGCCCACATCCCTTCTCCTCCAGGCGATCCTCCTGCCCCTGACCCTGCTGATCATCCGGGCTTCGAGAATCATCTGGTCCATTCCTCCCGGAGTCCTGGTGAGTCCAGGAATCATGCTCGGTATCACCGCCTCCTCCATGTGTTTCTTCTGCCTGGTTTCCGGGTTCGTGTTCGCCCTGGCGTGGTCGACCCGTGCATCGGAATTGCGTCAAGACGGGAAGCGGGCCATTTCCGTCTACCTTGGCGAAGCGGCGGGTGCGGCCCTCGGCGGCATCCTCTTCTATTTTGTGCTCCTGCCCTGGGTTCGACCTTTCGCCTCCACGCTGATCGTCTCGGGCATCGTTATTTCCTATCTTATATCGAGTCCTGCAGCCTGGCGGATTCGCTCATTTCGGCAGGCAGTCCTGCCCGCCGCCATGGTTGCCTCCGTCGGGCTCCTGGGAATTGCCGGCTACAGTTCAGATCCTGTGGACACGGCAAGCCGCCGCTGGCAATGGGGCGGGAACCTCCTTGCGGTTCGAGACACGCCGTTCCACAACCTGGCTCTTCTCAGGGCTGAAAAACAGTATTCCGTTTTCGCCAACGGTCTGTGGCTCTTCACCATACCCGACCCGCAGACCGCCGAACACGCCGTTCACATGGCTCTCCTCCAGCACCCAGAACCCCGGCGGGTGCTTCTCATCGGTGGCGGAGCCTCGGGGTTCATCCCTGAAATACTCAAACATCCGACCCTCACCGAAACAGACTGCGTGGAACCCGATCCCGGAATCATTCAACTCGCCCGGGACTATCTACCCGAATCCGCAACGGAACCGCTCGACGACCCGCGCGTCCGCTTCATCCACACCGATGCCGGATCGTTTGTGCGCAGAGCCGCGTCGCCCTACGACGTGATTCTATGCAGTCTCGGGGACCCGGTCAATGCGGAGATGAACCGCTTCTACACGCTCGAATTCTTTGAAAGGATAAAGAAGCTTTTGAATCCCGGAGCCGTCTTTTCCTTCTCCATAAGCTCCTCTCCCGACATTCTCGGGCCGGCGCAGACGCGGCTCATCCAGTCACTTCACCGCACAGCCCGTCGAGCCTTTCCCGCCGTCCTGGTGATCCCCGGTGAGAGCGCAAGATTCCTGGCCTCCGACGGCACGACGCCGTTCATCGAAGACCCGGCCCACCTGGCGCAACGCATCGTCGCCCGGCAGCTCGACCTTCACTATGTGAGGGAATATTACCTGTTCGACCAATTGAGCCCTTTCCGGCTGGAGTACATGAAGGCCGTACTCGATGAAGATAGATCCGCCGCCGTTAACAGAGATTTCGAACCTGCCTGTTATTTCAACAACATGGTGATATGGGCGATCCAGTTGAATCCCGGCCTCGGCCGCACCCTCGAATGGCTTGCCGACGGGGGGAAATACATGGTCCACATCGGACTCGCCGCCGCGGTGTTCGCCGCCTCGGCCGTGCTTTTGGCAGCGCGGCGACGGTCTGCCGCCGCAGTGAACTTCAATGTCATGCTGACCGGGGGAGTCCACATGACCCTGGTCATCGTTCTTCTTCTCGCTTTCCAGATCCTCGAGGGTTTCATTTACACTCAACTGGCCCTTATCATAGCCTCGTTCATGACGGGGATCGCCCTGGGTGCAGCATTCCTGTCCGCCATTTCAGGGACGATCTCCAACCCCTTCCGCGGCCTGGCCGCGATCCAGGCGGGCCTTGCTCTTTACCTGGCGGCCATCGCCTGCGTATTGTCAAAGCTGCAGCACTGCCTCGATACGCCGGGCTGCCCGGCTTCTCTCCCGGCCTGGCTCTTTCCGGCTCTCGCCCTTGCGGGAGGAATGTTGGGAGGCGCGCACTTCGCCGCGGCAGCGGGAGCAGTCCGCAGCACAACGGTGGATCAGGGCAGGATCGGAGGGTCACTTTACGCCTGGGATCTTGCCGGTGCGGCGGCAGGAGCCCTTGCGGCGACCATCGTTCTTCTTCCTCTCCATGGTATTCTCAACACCCTGTGGGTGCAGGTTGCGTTGACACTGGCCGGGATCATACCTCTAGCGGGCCGGGCCGCAACCGGATGGAAACGGGGATGAGCAGCTGCGCGAGGATTATGCGCCGGCTGCAGGATCTTTCCATATTCCCGGGATGGACATTCCGCACGCGGAACACCGGCCGTCTTGGATCCCGAGCACGGTCGACCTGAACCCGATACGCTCGATGAGGCGCGCCTTGCAGCCGGGGCAGAAGGTGCTTTCCGCCGGATGACCGGGAAGGTTTCCGAGGTAGACGAAGTGAAGGCCTTCTTCCAGGGCTGCCCTCCAGGCGTTCTCGAGAGTCGTCACGGGAGTGGGTTCCAGGCTCTTCAGCCTGTAGAGCGGGTAGAAGCGGATAAAATGCAGGGGCACATCGGGTCCGAGTTCATCCCGGATCCAGCGGCACATGGCCCTTATGCAATCGATGTCGTCGTTCTTGCCGGTAACGACCAGGTTCACGATTTCCGTGTGCACACCCGACTGACGGAGTTTTTTCAGCGTGGCGAGAACTGGAGCCAGGGTTCCCTCGGTGAGTTCCCTGTAGTAGTCATCGGTAAATCCCTTGAGATCGATACAGGCGGCATCGAGAACCCGGCAGAGATCTTCGAGGGGAGCGGGATTGATGTATCCGTTGGAGTGCATGGTATTCAGGATGCCCTTTTTTCGGGCTGCGGTTCCCATGTCTATCATGTACTCGATAAAGATGGTGGGTTCGACGTAGGTGGAGGCGATGGATCGGCAGCGCGAGGCGACGGCTTTTTCGACCACCTGCTCTGGAGGCAGGTCGTAATTGAGCGTGTCGTCGGGCAGCGCCTGCGATATCTCCCAGTTCTGGCAGAATTTGCATGCCAGGTTGCACCCGGCCGTGGCGACAGAAAAGGAAAGGCTGGATGGGAGAACGTGGAAAAACGGCTTCTTCTCCACCGGATCCACGTGCACGGCACAGGGATTTCCATAAACAAGGGAATAGTACCTTCCGTCGGAGTTCTCCCTCACCCTGCAGTAGCCGCGCCCGCCTTTCGACACTTCACATTCCCGGGGGCAGAGTGTGCACCGGATGCGCCCGCCGTCCAGGGCGGTGAAGTAAGGCGAAAGCTTCCGCCCGAGGCGGCCTCTTTCCAGCCCCTGTGCCGCTGTCGTTTCGGGCAGCAGGGTCCAGCCCAGAACACCCGCCCCTGCGCATAAAAGGGTGCACCTGCCGCACTGCAGCAGAAAATCCCGCCTGCTGAGCCGCTCTTTCATGCTCTTTTCACCTTTCGGATCGTCCCCTCCGCCATAAGCTCCGTCGACACGCCCGCGAGAACGGCTCCGGCCCTCTCCTCTTCGCGATCGCGAAGGTACCGTTCCCGTCCAGGTTCCTCCACCTCGCTCTTCGACGCAACCATCTCTGAACAGGTTACTCCTGCATTCCCCTAGAAAACGTCCGCCGAAAAGACATAGATTTCTGTTTGTGCGTCCCTGTAGGCGTCTTTCGGGAGCCTGGCCTTCAGGCAGGCATGTTCCAGGAACGTCCTGCGATCCCATCCCTGTTCGACAGGCACCTGAGGGAGCAGCAATCCGGCGCTGCCGTTTCGCGTCATGATAATCCCGTGAATGCCCACCTGGATCTCCTCCGTACTTTGGATTCTCCTGGGTGGAGTCAGAACCGAGATCTCGATGGTGAGATCTTCGAGTTCGCCTTTGGTGACGGGCTGAAACCGTGGATCCTCGAAGGCGGCGGCGGCGGCCATCCGGGAAACGGTTTCGGCCAGTGGGGCGTCCGAGATCACTCGTCCGATGCAACCCCTCAGTTCCCCGTTTCTCTTCAGGGTAACGAAGGCCCCTTGAGTCGACCTGAGGCCGGGCGAGTCCGCCCTGACCACGGGAGCGGCAGCTCCCCGGCAGCCGGCCTCAATGGATTCTCTGGCTATGCAACGAAGCCTGTGTTTGTCTGCGGGACTCAGCCCCGAATCCACGCCGCTTTTCGCGGCGTCTTTCCGCGCTTCAGTTCGGCTCCGGGAATCGGCCCATATGGCGGCAGCCATGTAGCCTACCACTCCACGCGGGTCGTTCTTGATCCCTGTAACATCGGATGAATCGGCATACCTGAGCACCCGGCTTCTGTCCGCCCCCAGACGCGACGCCAGAAGCATCGCCGTCACCATGGGTCCTCCTCCGCAAGCCTCGCTCTTTCCCCCGGCCAGCAGGGTACTCAAACCCTGCGGATCCAGCGCGGCAACCCGGTCCATCACCGTCTGATCCAACTTCCTGGCCACCTCGGAAGAATGAAAGTGGGACAGGTCGGAACTGGCCACCACGAGAACCGATCTGCCCCCGATGCTGTCATAAAGCGCATCGGCCAGTCTTCTGCAGGTGGAGAAGTCCTGCTCCCCCATCACCAGGGGAACCAGTTTGAAATCCGGCAGAACCACCTGGAGGAAAGGAAGCTGGATTTCGATGGAGTGTTCGCGGGCATGAGCTTCCGCCAGGTGTCGGATGTGCGGGTCCTTCCTCTCGAGCGCCGATATAAGACTGTGGTCCAGGGGAACGATTCCGAGGGGCGTTCTGAAGCCGCCGCGGCTGTAGACCGCCACACCCGAGAATCGAGCATGATGGCTCGGACCGATGATAACAACGGAGTCGAACCTGTGCTTTTCGAGAAGCTTGTAGGCATAAGCGGCCACCTGGCCCGAAAACGTGTACCCCGCGTGGGGAGCGATGAGTGCAACCAGCGTCCCATCGAAGTCCGCCGGCGGAGCCTTCTCGAGAAATCCCTCGACCTGCTTCCTCAGCATTTCCGGCGAACCGGGATACCACGTACCGGCAATGGCCGGTTCCCTGGTCTCCCCCTCTCGAGAGATCTCCTCGAAGGATGACGCACCGGCGGTCGATAAGCCACAAAAGACTGTCATCAGGAGGAACAGGAAATAAGCGGGCAAAACAATGACGATGGGACAGCCGCGGCAGCCTCGTTTTCTCATGGCTTCGATCCCTCAAGTCGGAATGTCCACGATCGGGTAAGTGACCCTCACGTCAGCCCACCGGGATGAATCTTCCATCCCTTCTCCTTCGCCTCGATCCCCGGGCAACAGCCCGTCTTCCTCTACGGCGTCGAAGTTCAATACAATCCCCGATGGTTCGAGACACCAGGATCATGCCTTTTCAGTATCATGCGCCGCAAAAAGTTGTCAATGTCCGGGTCTCTTGAACAATCCGAAGGGGCGACCTGGGAAAAGTCGGCGCCTGGGGCTGGTCTTTCGTATGAGAAGATGATAGTTTTATAATGCTAAACATAATAATATCCAATAGTTGTTTACAATTTTGTAAGTTTGGGGGCATAAAATGGTCGTCATTGTACAAAACGACCCGATCGTACCGGCTGGACTGATCGGCACGGTCCTGGGGGAGCGCGGGGTTAGGTGGAGGTTGTTTCGAGTGTTCGACGGGGAGGGGGTGCCGGATACCTGCCATGCGGAGGCCGTGGTTGTGCTGGGCGGCACGATGAGCGTTTGCGACACGCTCGAGTATCCGTATCTTGACCACGTGAGAAGGGTGATCAGGCAGACGATCGAAAAAAGCATCCCCTACCTGGGAATCTGCCTGGGGGGGCAGCTGCTGGCGGAAGTTCTTGATGCGAAGGTTCACCGCGGCAGCCGTGGAGAAAGAGGCTGCTGCAGGATTTCCCTGACGCCCGAAGGGAAGACAGATCCGCTTTTTGGTTCAATGCCGGAAAACTTCCTTTCCTTTCAATGGCACAACGACAGCTTTGATGTTCCTCGAGGCGGCCTTGTGCTTGCCCGCACCGAAACCTGCCCATACCAGGCCTTCAGATGGAACGCAAACGCTTACGGTATTCAGTTCCACCCGGAAGTCGACCGAAGCATTGTGGCGTGCTGGAGCGGCGGTGGGAAAGAGTCCCCGAATTCCTGCGAGAAGGACTTTTCTGTCCTTGAAGCGGAATACACTTCCACGTCCAGGATCTTCCTGGAGAATTTTTTTGCTCTCCCGCCAAACTTCCATCAGCCGTGGGCTCACAACCCACTATGAAAACACGTCGAACCGGATTTGGACTCCCGTTGAACGGGAAAACCCACAACAGCAGGACAACCATAGCCCGAAAAGAATGATGCCATAGAGTTCATGGCAAGAATGACCGAGGTCAGCGGGCACAACAGACCGTCCGCCAGATTTCGCACATAATACTTTTCATCACTCTCGGTCAGGTGATCTCAAAAACAAACAGACACACCGCTTCCACAACGTCATTCCCGCCAAGGCAGGAATTTAGGAAGGGCAACCGTACATTGCGACATACATCATGGCACGCACACCGAACGGTACGCTGCATGTCGGTATGACATGTGAGAAAGAGCCTGGAAGGCAAAATGGACAGAGCAAGGCAAACCCGGGTGGAGAGATCTTTACGGTGCGATGCGCGCTTGGACTGGATTCCCGCCTTCGAGACTGTGTCGTAATTGTAGGGCCTGGGAGTGGATTTTTATGGTTTAATAGGAATAAAAAATAGGCAAATCGGAAGGTTATGTGGTATAGTGTAGCCCTGAGAGCAGGAGGAAAAGGGCTATGGCT
>JABUEY010000134.1 GCA_013314815.1 Syntrophobacteraceae bacterium | reverse complement strand
TTCATGACGGCTCCCACGTCCTGGATGACCTGTGGGTTCGAAGGAACATAAAGGGTATCCCCTTCCTCCAGTTCGAGGTCGAAGAGGGTGTTTTTCATCCTGGAGAGTTCGTCGATCTGCGCCACCATGCGACCCTTCGCTTCGATGTATTTCAAACTGTCGACAAAAAGCTTCTTTTGCCTCTGGTACAGTTCGAGCCCCGCCACTTCGCTCCTGTCCAGTCCGCTGCCGCCTTCAGCCGACGCCGCGGCCAGGAGCTCCATCTCAATCCGGCTCACGAGTTCATTGATCTGCTGCTGCTGGATATCCTTGACACTCTTCCGGGTAAACGTTGCTCCCCGGACGTACGCCTGATCGGTGAATCCTCCGGCACGTTCGATGAGTGACGAGATCGTTTCCCCCTTGGTCAGGGCGTACTCCCCGGGGAACTTCACCTGCCCGTAGATCACCACCTTCCTGTAAAGCTGCCAGTCTGGGACCGTACGGATAAAAAGGTAATCGTCCTGCTGAAGCACAATGTCGCAGTCCGGGTCTCCCGCAAGAGCAGCGGACGGATTCACCACGATCACGTCCGTTCTGGGACCGAAATCGGTGGGAACCACCCGGGTCAGTTCCGCAGTGCGATCGAAGGCAAACCGTTTCAACCCTCCCGACAGCTTGATGAGATCGGAAACCTTCATATTCGGCCGGTATTCGAATTCGCCGGGTTTGTTCACCGCCCCCGCGATCCGCACCTTTTCCTTTTCCATCATCTCCCACTTGTTGTAAATCCTCACCGTGTCATGAGGCTGCAGGCAGATGTTCTGCTGTTGGTCCGTACCCCGAAGAGCCGCACCCAGGTCGAATGTCCTGTATTCCTGGTGATTTTCAGGAGGAACCAGCCGTTCCACCACGGCGTATTCGAAGAGCGTCTCGGGCAGAAGATCGTCAAAGGACCGGATGAGATCCCTCACCCTCATGCCGGGCTTCCACTCGTATTCTCCCGGCCTGCGCACGTTGCCCTGCAGCACCACGCGGTTGGTGACCAGGGACGTAATGGGAAATACTTTGATAATGTCACCATCCTGGAGAAGGATGTCGTCCTTTCCTCTCACTTTTTGCAGGTCCAGGTCCAGGAGCACCTTGCTATTTCTCTGGTGCACCCTTTCCACCTGCACCCTGTGCAGATATGCGTCCGCCGTGACTCCCCCCGCCAGCTTGATGGCTTCAGAGAGCCTGATCCTTCCCTTCATTTCATAGATGGCCGGCCTTTCCACGTTGCCCGCTATACCCACCAGCGATCCTATGGGCGGAATGAAAATCACGTCCTCCGGCATGAGCTTGACATCGCGGGCCTTGTTTCCTCTGATGAGGAAATCGTACAGATCGATGTTGGCCACCGTCTCCCCGTTGCGCTTCAACTGTATGTTTCTCATGCTCCCCGACTTGCTGGGGCCCCCCGCAGAAATGAGCCCGTTGATCACCGTCGACAGGGAAGATACCAGAAACGCACCCGGATTCCGGGCGTTCCCAACCACGTAGATCCTTATACTCTTCAAAGCCCCCATGCTGACATTCATCTGGAAGTCAGTGTAATACTTGGAAAACTCATTTTGAAGAACTTCCTTGAACTCCTGGAACTTGAGCCCGGTGATTCCCAGTATTCCGATCTTGGGAAGGGAAATGTTCCCGTCCCGGTCAACCGTCACATTCCAGTTCCCTTCTACACTGCCCCACACCGTTACGCGGATCTCGTCACCCGGACCGATAACGTAATCCGCGCTGACAGGCACATTCTGAACGTGGGCTCCAAACTGCGCTCCCTGATTCCCCGGCTGGCTGATCATCGGCGAAGGAGTAAACCCGAGTCCCTGTGTCTGTCCCGGGATCGCGGTTCCGGGGAGAGGTTGAGCCGGCTGGACGGTTGGAAAGGCTTCTCGAAAGAGATCGTAGCCGAACTGCTTGATGTCGAAGGAAATAGCTGTGGGAGCCTGGCCGGAAACGAACAATTCGAAAGCGGAAGGAGGTTCCTCCTGGACAAGGCCTGCCTGCGGAACGACTCCCGGATACGCTGCCGGAGCAGCCTGGCCCGGGGGAACCGCCGTGTGAGGTCGCGCAGTGGGAGGGGTCGCCGGAGTCGGCTGGCCGGGTGCCGGAGGCATCGGTTGCCGGGAATAGCCCGATGGTGGCGTTACAGGAACCGCACCCTGGCCGGGCACACCCGCTCCAGCGGGCGCAGTCGGGGGTTGAGTCATCGCGCCCACAACCCCGGGAGGTGACACCTGTCCCCCGGCAAAGGGAGGTGGAGCTACCGGGGAAGGAATGATTTGGATTTCCTGAGCATAGGTTCCTCCACAGCACAATAGAAGCAGGGCAAACCATGCAAAGCAGGCGACTTTGATCTTCAGCGTCATACCAGGGCTCCTGAGCAACACATCTCCATGTGCGAAAGACTGACTGAGCAGGTTCTTCAATCGGCCGCCGGTGCGGGTGCCCCCACCTGTTGAAGCGCCCGACCACCCGAACCGAAGCCGATAAGAACAGGGTGAGCGATTATCATGAAAAAAGAAAGGGATGTCAAGGCTTCCAGGAAATGCGCTCAAGCGTTAAAATAGCTGTTATTTCCATTTGATAGACAAAACAAGTCGCCCTTGCCCTTTGAGTCTCCAAGACCTCCCTGCTTCCAGCCCAATCCTTTCCCCATGCCCTGTGTAATTCGGTAGAATCGGCTCCAGGCTTGAAACGGTGTCACGAAAGAGGCATCGAATCTCGTGCCCGGCGGCTGGTTTACCAAGGTTCTATAAGCACAAATTGTCATGCAGTGCCGCTCATCCCGGATGCTTCCCCGTGGAGGGCGCCACGAATTCCCGCGAAGGCTGGTAAAGAGGGATGATGAGTAGAATTCATCTCTTCCCGGTGCCCCGCATGGACCCGGCACCAGGTCGACTGCCGACTGAGGGGACGCGGCAACCGTGGATGCAGGATCGGAACAGTCACTTCTTCCCGGGTTTTCCAATCCCGGCACAACCTTCTCCTTCGCGGGAATGACGATGTTGCGGGAATGACGATGTTGCAGGTGTATTCCACCCCTGTGCGACAACCGTCGGGGTATGCGTTGGCTGTCAGTCCACCGCTCATGGAAGTTTGCCGGCAGAACATGGTTTAATATGCGTGTGATGCTGGAGCGGGAGGAGATGGAGATTGCCCGCTGACCGGACAAACTCACTTTCTGGACAATATTCACCACTTCCTCTAAATGTCTTGACGGAAGCTAAACCCGCGTGCTATAAGGCCAAACACTCATTTTGCCGGCGTAGCTCAGTGGTAGAGCAGCTGATTCGTAATCAGCAGGTCCGGGGTTCGAATCCCCGCGCCGGCTCTGGGTTTGCGGAAAATTGAGGTTTCAGGGTGTGCACGAAGTGTGCAGATTGTCTCCTCAAGACCCTTTCACACCCCTCGACTCACACACCTTCGCGGAGCTCCCCCCTCATACCTCTGCGGGCAGACGAACCCCGGCATGGTCGGCCATGATCCAGCACCAGGGACAAGGGCCTTCCCACAGTACAGCTCAGGGACAGGGGAGCCGGGGCAAGCTGGACACCCTTGTCAGGATCGTTCACAGGTCCTTTTTGACTCATCCAGCCCCCCTCGTTCCCGAACATCATCGCCCGGTATCGGCCCGGGCTCCAGCGCGTTTTCCATGTCCATGCCCGCCCTGTGACGTGCAAGCTGCACCTTGTTAATGACGACACGAAAGATGAACCGGCTGACTTCACGGGGTTCTCTCCTCCAAACGGATATTCCCCGGAGGCTCAACAAATGCGCCATCTTCCGCCGTCTTCCTTCCGCGCTGCGCAGCGGCGCAGGCTGAGGCGTTGCATTCGCTCCGTGTGGGCGGGGATGGAACGTCGGTGGGCGGGTTGTCGGGTGAATGGACAGAAAGACGATCAAGCAGCAAATTTTGTCGCAGATTGACGGCGTCTTGTCGTCACTCCGGGCGTGAGGGAAACGGACCACAATGCCCGTGTCTTGTAACGCCTTTTATAATCACTATACTATGCTGAAAGTCAGGCCAAGTGGATTGCCGGGCATGAAAGGTCCGAATGCGAAACGGTCTTTCCCCTGGGACCCATCATTTACCGGCCTTTCAGACAATGATGGAAAAATCGGTGAGACAGCATGAACAAAGTGAGAAAGATCCAAAAAGTCTGGCAGAGCAAGCCCACGGTAGAAGGGGCTGGAGTCCGCCTCCATCGGGCCTTCGGCTACGAACAGGTTCCACAGTTCGACCCCTTTCTCCTCCTGGATGATTTTCGTGGGGACGATCCAGCGGACTATGCCGGGGGTTTTCCCTGGCACCCGCACCGGGGCATTGAAACCATCACCTACGTGCTGGCCGGGGAAGTGGAGCATGCCGACAGCATGGGCAACCAAGGAGTGATCACCACGGGGGACGTCCAGTGGATGACGGCCGGCAGCGGCATTATCCACCAGGAGATGCCCAAAGGGGATACCCGGGGCCGCATGCACGGCTTTCAGCTCTGGGCCAGCCTGCCGGCCTCCCATAAGATGATGGAACCTCGCTATCGCGACGTGAAGAGCGCTCAGATTCCCGAAGTCTCCTTGTCCCAGGGCGTCAAAGCAAAGATCATCTGCGGTCAGGTTGACGGGACAATGGGGCCGGTGCGGGATATCGTCACCGATCCCGAATACCTGGATGTCTCGGTGCCGGCGGGAGCCGAGTTCCGTCATTTCATCCGGCGCGGCCACACCGCCTTTGCCTACGTCATCGAGGGGGAGGGATATTTCGACCTGGAGCGGGACGCCTATTCCCACGAGGTCATCGGGGCCAACTACTTCGATTTCGACCGCCGTTGCGTCTGTGGCAACAGGAGTATCGTCCACTACGGGGACGGCGATGAAGTAGCGGTTTTTGCCCCCGGGAGCGCGGTACGTTTTCTCCTCATCTCGGGCCTGCCCATCAATGAACCGGTGGCCTGGTATGGTCCCATTGTCATGAATACCCGGGAGGAGCTCCGGCTTGCCTTCAAGGAATACCAGGAGGGCACCTTCATCAAACACGCCGGACGGTGAGACAGGCGCATCATGGGCGGGAATTTGACAGGACATGAAAGAACCTCGGCAGCCCTCCACGGCCGCGCAGTGGTCATGGAGACCACTTCAGCCTGTTCACGGCGGCGCATGGCAGCTTCGTAAGCCACCCGGGAAGTTGCTCCGCAGGCGTCTTCAGCAATTTGAATGTCCTGTCCTTACTTTCAGCACTTTCAGAGAATGGAGGAGGAGGCACGTTCATGCCTTTTCAATTGGAAGACCGGATGTGCATGCAGATCCTCGAGAAAGCACATGATGCAGTCGTTCTTGCCGACCGCGACGGGTTCATACGGTTCTGGAACCTGGGCGCCGTTGAAATATTCGGTTTTTCTGCGGAGGAGGCCATGGGACGGAACCTGGACATCATCATCCCGGAAAAGCTCAGGGATCGCCACCAGGAAGGCTACTTCAAAGTCATGCGCACGGGATCGACACGCTACGGATCAACTTTGCTTGCAGTGCCGGCCCTTCGAAAAGACGGTTCCCGCATTTCCATCGAATTCAGGATCGTTCTTCTTGAATCACCGCCGGGAGAGATATGCGGCGCCGTCGCGTTCATTCGCGATGTGACGGAACGATGGAAGGAACTCAAAGCCTTGAAGGAGAAGATTGCGAAGTGCGTTTCGACGCCTTAGGAAGCACCCGCTTAGCCCTGCCCCGCTGCTTCTCATGGGCCGCCGCTCATCCGGCGGGTGGACGCGGACCGCTGAATCCGTGGCGTCGTCCGCCCCAGGCAGAGACTCGATGAAGACATCCATTGGCAGCCCAACTTTCACACCAGGAACTTCAACCGCCGGTCAACCACAGGGGTGTTTGAAGGGCGTTGGATGTGCCCGACAGATTGGAGGCCTCAGCCAGAACAGAGCATCCAGGCTCCATTGCTTCAACCAGAAATCACGCCGATCCCCTGGCCAATCTCCTGCACACCTCTGTTCCTGAAAAACCCTTGCTCAACGTACAAAAAAGCGTACAATCAAAACAGGTCAGATTCTTCTTGCGAGGTGAAAGACATGCAGGAAACAAGCGTTGTGGAACTGAGAAAGAATATCAAGCACTACTTCGATGCAGTTCAAAACGGTGAGGTGGTGCGCGTTTACCGCAAGGGCAAGCCCATCGCGGAAATTGTTCCAATTCCGAAAAGTGATCGGTCGTGGAAGCGACAAGTGCCGCGTCTCACCGTTCCGGGCCTCTCTCTAAGTCGGGAAATTCTCCGAGACCGTGCGGAATCCGAGGCATGAAAGTCTTTTTTGACACCTCCGCGTTCGTCAAAAGGTACGTCGAGGAACCCGGCACGGAGAAGGTCCTCGAGATATGCGACCGGGCCGAACAACTGGTGCTTTGCATCATTTGCCTTCCCGAGATGATTTCCACTCTCAACCGGCTCGTTCGCGAAGGCAAGCTGCCAGGTGACGATTACCAGAAGCTGCGGGACCTCATTTTGAAGGAAATCGAGGACGCCGAGATCTGCTGCCTCACCCCCGAAGTTGTCGGTCAAACGATAAGATGCCTTGAAAACAACGTGCTGCGCGCCATGGACGCTCTTCACCTCGGATGCGCCCTCGTCGTTGAGCCGGACCTGTTCGTCTCTTCGGATCAACGACAAATCGAAGCCGCTAAAAGGGAGGGATTGAAGGTCTTGGAAGCGTAAGCAAGCTTTCCGGCCATCTGTGCCATCACTGATAGAGATTGCCAGGAGCCATACGAGAACGGCATCACCCGGAAGGTACCATCTTGCACTTGCCTCCAACATTTGCCTCCGCACCTGAGATCTGTACCGCCAACTGGTGGCTGTCATTGGCTTCGTTTTGTTTTGCCTATTGTTTATTCCTATTAAACCACACAAAATCCACTCCCAAGCCCTACAATTGCGACACAGTTTCCTTCGCGGGAATGACGATGTTGATGGGAATGACGTTATCGATTCCAAATGACGTTGTCGATGCACCTGCAGGGGCGAAAAATTTAGGGGCGTACACCCCCGATTTGCACGTAAACTTCAACGCCCCGGCCGCCGCCTTAGAATCTGCTCACACCCAGACCAGACTCAAGGAAAGCCATGGGCTCTTCGCTGGTGGGCGGCAGCGGCTCGTTGCTTCCGCTCCTGGTTATCACTGGCCTTTTGGCGCAGATTGACTGCGCCCTGTTGTCACTCCAGTCGTGAAGGAAACTGAAGGGTTTTCCCTGGCGTCCGCAGCGGAGCTTCGAAGCCATTATGCAATCGTTCCTGCCGAGCGCGACGAATTCATAAGGTACTGGAACCCGGGCCTCATTGAAGTATTTGGTTATATGCCAAGGAAACCTGCTCGCTGCCCTCGCGCACCTCGACCCTCCGGGTCTGCGGGCCGGCGACGAAGTCGTCGAAGTCGAGCCAGCCGCTCATGTCCATGCCGGTTTCGTAAACACTCTGGATCGACTTTGCAGAAAGTCGGCCGATCTCGGCCGCAGTATTCGCTGATGGTGAACAGCCGCTTGAAGTCGTACCCGGCCTTGTAGAATTATACTCCTGGGCAGGCGATCGATATTAATTCTTGCAATGCCAACTATTACTTGTATAGTAATAGTGAGATTGTAAACATCGGCCATATTCACTTTCCATCGGATGGATTATGAAAAACGGGACGTTCTTAATGCTGATGGTCTTCGCTCTTATTGGAGAAGGCTACGTCCTGGCTACATATCCGCAATGGATCGTTGACGCTGTAGCACTCGCGACCCTTGGCATGATCGCCCTGCCGATACTCATATTCTGCATCCTTCTGATTATCGGAAGGTAAGGGCGGACAACCCTTGCATCGACCAGAAGAACCGAGCCGGAATTTTCTGGTATTTCGCATCGATTAATCGATTAAATATCATGCAATTGCTATGAATCGACCCCATATCGAAGATGCTGAAGATGCCGAACTCCTGGAAAACACATACCAATCTCACACGGGGTCCTTCTGTTCAGGAGGAATCCACATGCGGCAGCGTGAACGGTGTAGTTATCCTCCCACGCGCTCCCTTTCTTCAAGGATATACCCCAGCAGTTCCCTGGCAAATGCGGATGAGACGTGGATTCGTTCCGGGCGCAATTCGGCGTTGAGGTACTGGAGCCGCAGAAAGTCTCCGTCCGGGGCGAAATGCGGCATGACGCCGGAGAAGAAGAAGCCCTGTTCTTCAGCTGCCCTGCAGAGACGAGGTGTGCCGGCCTGGGCCAACGGCAGCAGGAGGCCCACTACCCTGGCCTCCGCTATGACGCACAGGTCGTGCCGGGCCTGCTGAATCACAGGAACGATGTCTTCTCCGGCGCGGTCCACCTGGATGATCCCGGTTTTGGTGACTTGATCGAAATGGACCTGCAGTTCCCCCTGGGCGGCGGGGCCCTGGGGTTCACAGAATTCGACGTCCGTCTCCAGGTTCCGATAGATTCCCGCCAGCATCTCCCGGTGCCATCGAGGAGCGTAGACGGTCTTTCGGGCCACCGGCGCCAGGTACTTGAAATAGAAGACCGTCGTCTGCCTTTGCGATGCCGGTTGCACCTCCTTTTTCGTTCGCCCTCCAGCTCCCGCCAATCCCTGCCCGTATGTCTTGTAATGCAGGTGTACACTCAGAAGTTTGATACATGTGACGTGATGGCCCAGCCTGTCACTGACCTTCTGGCTGCTGGTATGCGATGTGACGGCCTCGCAGAAAAGCCCGACAAGTCCCAACTGCATGATTTCGGCCTGCAGACGCTCGATCATGAGGTTGCCCAACCCCCGGCGCCGGTGGGCCGGCGCCACCACCAGGGCACCCAGCTTTCCCAGGGGGCCCAGGTCCGGGCGATCCATCCCCCCATGACCGACAATTTCTCCGTGCGGAGTCGCGGCCACCACTCCGACGTATCGGCCGCTGGTCAGCCTGTGCTGCAGCCGGTCCGGGTAATAGAAATCCTTGATGGGATAACTGTACCCGTAGACCCGATACATCAACCGGGCGATCTGGATGCCGTCTTCCGGACGCAGCAGCCGGATCGTATGGGCGCCAGGTAACGCCGGCTGCGCGCGATCGACCGGGGAGGCCGAAGGCGGCGGCTCCATGTCCGGCAGGCAGCAGACTCCTGTTCTGTACTTGACCAGGCGCAGCTCATTGCCTTTTACTCCGTGATAGACCCAGCGTATCTTGTCGAAACACTGCTGGACGCCGGCTGGTCGTTGATGGGAAAGACGGCCTTCGGCGGGAGTCTCCGAGCCCACACCCACGGGAGTCGGTTCGCGGCCCTGGTAGAATGGAAGGCCCTTGTCATAAATGGAGAACACCAGGGACACGGGCGTCAGCTTTCCCACCAGCTTGAGGGAACTCGAATCCTCGATCTCAAAACCCTGTTCGATGGAGTTTCGGCAGGCATCCCATACAGCCAGGGCGAGGCATTCCGCCTCCTCTTCCAGGAATCCGGCCAGTTGGGCGAGTCCCCGCACATAGTCGAGCACCAGCCGCTGCAACCGGACATCCACCGGCAGGCTGAGGCTGGTTCGAATGGTTGAAGGCATGTGTCTTCCCCCTGCGATTACATTTGCGAAAGAGCGCCGGCATCGGCCAAGTACGCATCTTTATGGGAGTTTCCGGACACAAAGGCGGCCGGATTTCAAAGGGGGACCATCCTGAACATCCTGTCTTCAGCGGCCCTCGGTGGCCCTGCTGTCTCAGTCCTTCAGCATCTCGAAAACCTTGACGGCCAGGTCTTCCATGGAAAAGGGCTTCTGGATAAAGGGCACAGGATCGTTGAGCATCCCCTGGTGGGCAATAACTTCGGCCGTATAGCCGGACATGAACAGGCATTTCATCCCGGGCCTGACTGCCTGGCACCTGTCCACCAGGTCCAGACCGTTCATCTCGGGCATAACCACGTCGGTAATGAGCAACCGGATCTCCCCGGGGTGTTCCTTTGCCAGGCGTATAGCCTCCGTCGCGGTTCCCGCGGTCAGAACGGTATAGCCAAGCCTGTCCAGCATCATCCGAACCATGTTCAGGATCAGTTCGTCATCTTCGGCCACCATCAATGTTTCACCCTGGCCAAGCGGCATTTCTCCATCGCTTGCGACTTGAATCTCCTTGACCTCGTCTTCACAGGAGGGCAGGTAGATCCTGAAGGTCGTTCCCTTCCCCGGTTCGCTGTAGACATGGATGAATCCGCCGTTCTGCCTGACGATTCCGTGCACCGTGGACAACCCCAGGCCGGTTCCCCTGCCCGCCTCCTTC
>JABUEY010000133.1 GCA_013314815.1 Syntrophobacteraceae bacterium | reverse complement strand
CATCGATTCGGCGGTTGAGGCCATGCGAAGGGGAGCTTTCGATTACCTGCCAAAACCTTTTACGCATGATCAGCTCCTGGTCCTGGTCAACAAGGTCGCAGAAATCCGTCAGCTCGAGCAAAAGGTAGAATCCCTCGAGAATGCGCTGCGCGAAGCATCACCCGAGGCGAGTTTGACAAGCCGGAGCGCGGCGATGCAACGTGCCCTGGCCCTCGCCCGCCAGGTAGCGGACAGCGAAGCTACCATTCTTTTGAGTGGCGAAAGCGGCACAGGGAAAACCCTTCTTGCACGCGCCATCCACTCCTGGAGCCGGCGTGCAGCGAAGCCGTTTGCTTCCATCTCGTGCCCATCCCTTTCTGAACAGCTCCTGGAAAGCGAACTCTTCGGGCATGTGAAAGGAGCCTTCACGGGGGCACTTCGCGATCATCCCGGGCGCATTGCAGCATGCGAGGGCGGGACGCTCCTCCTGGACGAAATCGCAGACATCCCGCTTTCCATCCAGGCCAGGCTCTTGAGGTTCCTGCAGGAAAAGGCCTACGAGCGAGTGGGAGATGTACAGACCCGCAAGGCCGATGTGAGGATAACAGCTGCAACGAATGTAGATCTTGAAAGTGCCGTCTCGGCGAAGCGGTTCCGAGAGGACCTCTTCTATCGGCTCAGCGTCGTTGAGATTGTCCTTCCCCCGCTGCGCGCACGCAAAGAGGACATTCTCCCACTGGCGGAGCACCTTCTCGCATTCTTCGCCAGGCAGAACCACCGGCGGCTGCCGACTTTCTCCGATGATGCACGCAATGCGCTGGAATCGTACGCGTGGCCTGGAAATGTACGGGAACTGCGCAACGTGATCGAGCGCTCGGTGCTGTTGTGCGACAATTTGCTCATCGGTGTCGAGCATCTGCCGGCCAGGCTTGCGCCGGCAGAACCCACCCCGAATATCGGCGACCTCGTGTCGCTCGAAAAGATCGAAGAAAACCACATTCGCCGCGTGCTTGCCTCCACGGGATCCATAGAAGAGGCATGCCGGATACTCGGCATGGATTCAGTGACACTCTGGCGCAGAAGAAAGAAATACGGGATCTGACCGTCACCCCTTTCAATCTGAAACTCGATAAAGACCTTCCCGTTGCACTTTGAAATCCCGGCATTCTTCCAGGGGCGTTCTCTTTGACTGAACCTGTTGATTCTGCAGCATATATTTTACTCCAACAGGTGGCACGGCATTTGCCTGTCTACCTGTTCCGGGAGAGACCTGTATGAGCCTGAAGACAAAACTAATCCTGGCCTTTTGCGGACCGGCAGCAATCCTGGTCCTGGTGGGGGTGATGAGTGTCGGGACTGTTTCAGAATCCAACCAGGCAATGGAGAGGATCTTTCGCGAGAACTACGACAGCATCGCAGCATGTCTCGGCATGAAACAGGCCATCGAGCGGCTTGACCGCACCGCGGAGCTGTCTGTCTGGGAGGAGATCAGGGAGCCGCTGGAAAGCATTCGAACTGCGATCATCGAGTTCGAAAGGAATTTGGCCTTTCAGCAGGGAAACGTAACACTACCCGGCGAATATCAATTGAATGAACAGCTTGCGGCACATTGGAAGGCTTACAGAAGCAAGTACGAAGACTTCACCCGCCCTGGAGATGCAGGAAAAGGCCACCGCGACATCTACCGGCAACATCTTCTGCCCCTCTCCCTGGAGCTTCGCGACACTGTACAGCAGATCATAGACATGAACCTGAATAACATGGTTTCCCTGGATGGACAGGCTCGCAGGAGAGCCGGCGAGATGAAACAGAGGGTGCTTGCTTCGACGGTGGTCGGAGTCGGACTGGCCATCGGATTCATGATCATTGCCGGGCCCTGGGTGGTCAGACCGATTGTGAACCTTACGCGGTCAGTGCGCGAGATTCAGAGGGGCAACCTGGACCTGGTGGTCAATGTGCATTCCAACGACGAAATCGGACAGTTGGGCAAAGCGTTCAACGAGATGGCCACAAGACTGCGGGAACTGCGCCGAAGCAACCTTGCGCGCCTCTTGAGAACGCGGCAGGCTACTGAACTGGCGCTCAACAGCCTTTCCGATGCAGTGGCCATCTGCAGTCCGGAAGGCAGGATTGAGCTGGCAAACGAGGCTGCCCGGCGAATTTTCAACCTGGCACCTGACGGGATGGTGTCGGAGGCAGGCAATGAGGAGGTGACGAGACTCTTCGAGCGGGCTCGAGACGGATTGCGTCCGAAGCGTTCAAAAGGGTACAGTTCAGCCATCCAGATCTTCAAAGATGGAAACGAGCATTTCTTCCTGCCGGAGGCGATACCCTTTCTGAACGAAGAACAGCAGTTGATCGGCGTAACGCTTGTGTTGTCGGATGTAACTCGAATGCGCAGCCTGGATGAGGTGAAAAGCGGACTGGTTTCCACCGTCTCCCACGAACTGAAGACCCCCCTCACCTCCATGCGCCTCGCGGTCCATGTCCTCTTGAGCGAGAAACTCGGCCCGCTTACGCCTGCGCAGCTCGAGATCCTGACCACAGCCCGTGACGACAGCGACCGCCTCCATCACATCATCGAACGGCTGCTCGATATAGGTGAAATCGAATCGGGCCACTGTGAAATCAAACCCCAATCGGTACCGGCGGAACAGCTGATTCTGCAGGGAATCGAAGGCATGCGGGCCGCGTTTCAGGACCGGGGAATCATCCTGGAGATCCAGGTTCCCGCGCACACACGGCCGGTGCTTGCCGACGTTTTCCGGCTGCGGATCGTTTTCGCCAATCTGCTTCAAAACGCCTTGAAACATACACCTCCGGGCGGCCGGGTCACCGTCTCGGCCCGCGATGAAAGGGATCACGTTTGCTTTGAAGTCGCAGACACGGGGGAAGGCATCCCCGAGGAGTACCTTTCCCGCGTCTTCGACAGATTCTTCCGCGTACCGGGCCAAAACCGTGAACAAGATTCGGGACTGGGCCTGGCTATCGTCAAGGAAATCATTCAGGCTCATGGTGGAAGAATCGAGGTCTCGAGCAGGAAGAGGCAGGGAACAAGATTTACATTCACCCTGCCCGGAGAATAGAGTATCCCCCAGGGTGAAATCACGGCGTCCCGTTGTGCGTGGATTTCTCGCCGTCATTTCAAGAAAGGCTCGGATCGAATGGAAGACATCGTTCTGCTTTTGATCGTCGTTGCCCTGATCATCTACCTGTCCGCGGTCCTGGCGCGTCCGGACAAATTCTGACGAGGGGGCATCCAGAATGAACGCTGTGGACTGGGTGCATCTGGCCGCTTTTCTGCTTGTGCTGGCCGCACTGACAAAACCTCTCGGGCTTTACATCCAACGTGTGCTCGACCCCAGGGGAAGAACGTTCCTGGATCCGGGCATCAAACCGCTCGAGCGAACGATCTGCCGCCTGATGAAGATCGATGTAGACAGGGAGCAGGATTGGAAGGAGTATCTTCTATCCGTTCTTGTGTTCGGTGCAGCGGGCTTTCTGTTCACTTTCGCGATACTGAGGCTGCAGCACCTGCTGCCGCTCAACCCCGAGGCACTCGGCCCCGTGGCTCCAGACCTTGCATTCAATACTGCCGTCAGTTTCATGACCAACACCAACTGGCAGAACTACAGCGGAGAAAACACCCTGTCCTATTTCTCGCAGATGGTGGGGCTGACCTTTCATCATTTTGTCTCGGCGGCGACGGGAATTGCCGTGGCGGCTGCATTCGTCCGCGGGATTTCCCGAGACCGGGCGGCGACGATCGGCTGCTTCCAGGTCGACCTCATTCGATCCTGTCTTTACCTGCTTCTTCCCATCTGCCTTGTTTACGCCCTGTTCCTGGTTTTCCAGGGTACGATTCAGAATTTCTCTCCGTATCTGCGAGCGGGGACGCTCGACGGCGGAGCGTGGCAGATCATCGCCCAGGGGCCGATGGCTTCCCAGACAGCGATCAAGATGCTGGGCACGAACGGAGGCGGCTTTATGGGCGCAAACGCCTCTCACCCCTACGAAAATCCGACTCCCCTCTCCAACTTCGTCCAGGTGCTGTCGATTCTTCTCATCCCGAGTTCCCTCACCTATTATCTCGGCAGGGCAGTGCGCAACAGCAGGCACGGTTGGTCCGTATGGGCCGCCATGCTCTGTCTTTTTCTCTCAGGACTGCTGATCTGCTGGTGGGCGGAAGCGCGGGGCAACCCGCGCCTTGAACAACTCGGTGTTGATGCGTCTTTCGGAAACATGGAAGGCAAGGAAGTCCGCTTCGGGATTTTCAGCTCGGCGCTCTTCGGCGCGGCCACCACCGCCGCTTCCTGCGGGGCGGTGAATTCCGTGCATGATTCTTTTACCCCCCTGGGAGGCTGGGTCCTGCTTTTCAACATGATGCTCGGGGAAGTGGTTTTCGGAGGCGTCGGAGTCGGACTGTGCGGCATGCTGATCTTCATCCTCCTCGCCATCTTCCTTTCAGGCCTCATGATCGGGAGGACTCCCGAATACCTCGGGAAGAAAATCGAGAATCGCGACGTCCAGGTGTGCGCTCTTGCCGTACTCATCCCGTCCATCCTGCCGCTCGTTCTCACCGCCATCACCATCAGCAGCGAATGGGGAACCGCGTCTTTGAACAACAGCGGGCCTCACGGCCTGAGCGAAATACTCTACGCGTACACCTCGGCCGCCAACAACAACGGCAGCGCCTTTGCGGGCCTTTCTGCAAATACGCCATGGTACAATCTCACCCTCGGGTTTTCCATGCTCGCCGGCCGTTTTATCGTCATCATGGCTTCCCTGGCGCTGGCCGGGAATTTCGCGCGCAAGAGGGCTCTTTCCAGAAGAGGCGGAGACTTTCCCGTTTCTGGCGGGACCTTCTGCCTGCTCCTCGTGGCCACAGTGGTCCTAGTGGGAGCTCTGACATTCCTTCCCGTACTGAGCATGGGCCCCATCCTCGAACATTTCCTGATGACGGGTTCAGACCTGCTCTTTTGAGGTTGACGCAATGGCCGGACAGGTTCATTCCCTTCTCGACAGAAAGATCGTTCTTCCCGCGTTTCGCGAGGCGATTCTCAAAATCAACCCCCGTGTTATGGTCCGCAATCCGGTGATGTTCGTCACCATGGCAGGGGCGCTGGTGACGACGATCGAATGCTCTTCAGCCTTCTTTCGAGGTCGATCGGCGGCGTTTTCCCTCCAGGTCGCATTGTGGCTGTGGTTCACCGTGATCTTTGCCAATTTCGCCGAAGCGATGGCGGAAGGTCGAGGAAAAGCCCAGGCCGCCTCGTTGCGAAAGGCACGCGTAAAGACCGTGGCGAAACGACTCACCAGCGGAGGTTCAACCGAGACTGTGCCTGCGGAAGCACTTCGACGCAACGACCTGGTGGTGGTTCGGGCAGGAGACATCATCCCTGCAGACGGGGAAGTCACCGAGGGAGCGGCGAGCGTTGACGAGTCAGCGGTCACCGGGGAGTCGGCTCCCGTGATCCGGGAGGCCGGCGGGGACCGCAGCGCGGTAACGGGAGGGACACGCGTGCTTTCGGATGAAATGGTCATCCGCGTCACCGCGGATCCGGGGGAAGGCTTTCTGGATCACATGATCTCTCTTGTGGAAGGGGCACACCGCCGGAAAACCCCCAACGAACTGGCACTTACGATACTTCTGGCGGCACTGACCATCATCTTTCTCCTGGTCATCGCCACACTCAAACCCTTCGGGGCTTATGTGAACGCTCCGTTCCCGATCCCGGTGCTTGCCGCGCTGCTCGTCTGCCTCATCCCAACCACCATCGGAGGACTCCTCAGCGCCATAGGCATTTCGGGAATCGACAGGCTGATTCAGAAGAACGTCCTGGCCACGAGCGGGCGGGCGGTGGAAGCCGCTGGAGACGTGGACGTGCTGCTGCTGGACAAGACCGGCACGATCACTCTGGGCAACCGTCAGGCGGTCGAGTTTTTCCCTGCTGCCGGGGTGAGTACGGAGGAACTGGCTGATATTGCGCAGCTTTCATCCCTTGCGGACGAGACTCCGGAAGGAAGAAGCATTGTTGTTCTCGCAAAGCGTTACGGGATCCGGGGACGGGAGGTATCGGAATTTCAGGACGCCAGGTTCATCGCCTTTTCGGCCAGGACCCGGATGAGTGGAATCGACGTGGCCGGCAAGTGCTATCGTAAGGGTGCGCGGGATGCCATTGAGGAGTTCGTCACCGGGGGGCTTCCAACGGACGTGCTGGAATGCACCGAGGATATCGCTCGACGCGGCGGGACTCCCCTGGTTGTGGCCGATGCCGGAAAGGTCTACGGAGTCGTTTATCTGAAAGATATCATCAAGGGCGGACTTCCCGACCGTTTCGCCCGCTTTCGCGCAATGGGTATCCGCACCGTCATGATTACCGGGGACAATCCGAACACGGCGGAAGCCATTGCAAGGGAAGCAGGGCTGGACGACTATCTTGCCGAAGCGAGGCCCGAGGACAAGCTTGCGCTCATCCGGGCCGAACAGGCAGCGGGACATCTGGTGGCCATGACGGGAGACGGCACCAACGACGCACCGGCACTCGCCCAGGCCGACGTCGGAGTGGCCATGAACACGGGAACTCAAGCCGCCAGGGAGGCGGGCAACATGGTGGATCTCGATTCCAATCCGACAAAGTTGATCGAGGTGGTGGAGATCGGCAAACAACTTCTCATGACTCGAGGCGCACTCACCACCTTCAGCATCGCAAACGACGTCGCAAAGTACTTTGCCATCATTCCAGCCATGCTGCTCGGAACGTTCCCCCAAATCGCCGCCCTCAACATCATGCGCCTCACCTCACCACAAAGTGCCGTTCTGAGCGCCGTCATCTTCAACGCACTCATCATTGTCGCTCTCATCCCGCTGGCGCTTGCCGGCGTCAAGTTCCGCCCGCTGGGAACGGAGGTCGTTCTGCGTCGAAATCTTCTCATCTATGGAGGTGGAGGCATTCTTTCACCGTTTATCGGCATAAAGATCATCGACATGATCATCACGGCTCTTCGCATGGTCTAACGACGTAGCCGGCCATGGGGCACGGAGGGGGCAAAACGATGAAAACACGGATCCTGCTGGCGGAACTGAAAAACTCCATCCTGTCCGTCCTGATCCTCGGGATTCTCTTTTGCGGGGTGTATCCTCTTACAGTCTGGGGATTCGCCCGGCTGTTTTTTGTTCACCAGGCCGAAGGGTCCATCGTAGAGCGACAGGGGCAGGTGGTGGGGAGCACGCTGATCGGTCAGGCGTTTCACAGTGATCGTTATTTTCATTCACGCCCTTCGGCGGCTGGAGCCGGCTATGATGCAGTCCGCTCGGGCGGCAGCAACCTGGGGCCTCTTTCACGGGTACTGGTGGAGCAGGTCCGGAAACGAGTTCAGGCCTACCGTGCCTCCAACAATCTTCCAAACGAAATGAACGTCCCGGCAGATGCCGTGCTTGCTCCGGGAAGCGGGCTCGATCCTCACATCAGCCCGGAAAACGCGAGCATCCAGGCCTCTCGAGTCGCAAGGGCAAGAGGCATCTCCATCGAAGAAGTGCAGAATCTTATCGATCGTCACATCGAGAGACCGCAGCTGGGATTCCTGGGAGAATACCGGGTAAATGTCCTGAAACTCAATCTTGCACTCGATGCCTTATAAGGGAAATCTCATGATCTCCAACGACAAGGCCCTCAGCTTCCTCCACCTTATCCGTCGGGCACGGCGTGGCAAGTTGAAGATCTACCTGGGGTACGGGCCGGGGGTCGGGAAAACGTGGCAGATGCTTCTCGAGGGCCACCGTTTGAAAAAAGAAGGCATCGACGTGGTTGCGGCGCTTGTGGAATGCCACGGGCGTGCCGATACCGCCGGCCTCGTCGAGGGGCTCGAAGTGATTCCCAGGCGCCAGGTTCGATATCGCGGAATCTTTATCGAAGAAATGGACCTCGACGCAGTGCTGGCCAGGAAGCCCGAGGTGGCTCTCGTGGACGAACTGGCCCACACAAACGTTCCCGGCAGCAGGAACAGCAAGCGCTACCAGGACGTGCAGGACCTGCTAGATGCAGGTATCCACGTCATCAGCACTCTCAATGTTCAGCACCTGGAAAGTCTCTATGACACCATGAAGACCCTCATCGGCCTCAAGGTCCATGAACGTGTGCCCGATTCCGTTGTGGCGGACGCCGATGAAATCGTCAACGTGGACCTGGCTCCGGAGGATCTTCAGCAGCGGCTGCGCGAGGGCAAGATATACCCTCGTGAACGAGTCCCTGCGGCCCTCGAGAACTTTTTCAGGCGCACGATTCTCGATGAACTTCGCGAACTCACTCTGCGGGAACTCGCCTCACAGATCGACTTCAAACGACGAACCTCACCCCGCGAAGAATACCACACAGCACCGGACCAGGTCATGGTGTGCCTCAGTTCCCGCGGCCCGAACAGCGCCGCACTTCTGCGCTACGGTTCGCGTCTTGCCGGACGCCTCAACCGCAACTGGTACGCGGTCTACATCCAGACGCCCAGCGAAGAACCTGCGGCCATAGACGCCGTCACCCAGCGATCCCTTTCCGAGACACTCACCCTTGCAAACCTGCTGGGCGCCACGGTTTTCACATACAAAGGCGAAGACGTCGTCGAAACCATCCTTCATTTTGCCAGGGAATACCGGGTGGGTCACATTGTAATCGGCCGTTCAGGTCCTCTTCCTCTCTGGAAGCGCCTTCTCGGACGGAAAACCCTGGTCGATCGCCTGATTTCAAGGGCGAAAGGACACACCGTAGTGGTCGTGGATGTCGAAGGCACCGTCGTTACCCATTCAAAGGGTGAAGAATAGAATACGCTCACACAAAGAGGATCGAAGAACTCAACGAGGAAATCGACGTCTACGTGATGATCAACAGCCATGATGGCGGCATTTACCTGGTCGACAGTTTCGGGCAGACACAAAAGATCGCCGACAGCTTCGAAAGCTGGATCTCCCGCAGCCTCAGGTAGGCTTTGCTGAAGGACAGGTACGGGGACAACCTGGTGGTCATCGGTTTCGATGAGGAATCAAGGGATTCGGAAGCCAAGGCCGACCTCGAAGCCCTGCAGCGGAACAACCTGATCGAACTCGAGGATGTCGTCGTCCTGGTGAGAAAGAAGAACGGAGCGGTCAAATTCAAACACATGAACAGCCTGAGTGCCGCGGGGGCGATGAGAGGCACTTTTGCTGGATTGCTTCTGGGAGTTCTCTTTCTACACCCCCTGGTGGGAGCCGCCCTGGGACTCACCGCCGGAGCCGCATCCAACTCGCGCTCCGACTCGGCCATCGACGACCGATTTGTGAAGGAACTTGCCTCGACTTTGAAGCCCGGAACGTCCGCTCTGTTCGTCCTCACCAGAAGGGTCGATTCAGGGAGAATCACACCGGAACTGCGAGGTCTTGGATGCAGGGTTCTGATGGCATCCATATCCGGGGAGAGGCAGGCGGAACTGCAGGCGGTCCTGGATTCCGGGAAGGAGGAATTATCGGAGTAAGGATCGTTTCCTGAAGCGCTTCGACATGACAAGGGTGTTCCGGCCTTCACCCCGGATATAATCGACTTCGTCCATGACCGACCGGATGATGAACAAACCGTATCCTCGTTCAGGGTGAGAAGGGAAGTCTGGATTGGGGATTCCGGCCAAGTCGAATCCGTTCCCTTCGTCCGCGACAGAGATGACAAGCCTTTCATCGAACACCTGAAAGACGACGGTGACCTTGCTGTCGTCCTTTCCGCTCAACCCGTGCTCGATGGCATTCGTACATGCTTCACTGACAGCCAGTTCGGTTTGGTAGGCGAACTCGCTGTCGACCTGCGGTTCCTTGATGGAGGCGCATATGAGCCTCGACAGTGCGGTTGCCAGGCACAGGTGATCCATCCTTGTCCGGAACTTCAGTGTTGCCTCGAGTGTTGCTTCGTCCATATTCGGACATCCTTCGATGGCCCTGGGAAGCCGCGGCATCTATCCTGCCGGGAGCATACACCTGGATCAGGACATTCATCCATGTCCAGGAGGAAGCCTTCAGACTTCGAGTCTCCCGTTGATGTGAAACCTTTTTCGAGTCGAGATCACGGGATCTCCGGGTTGCGTCTCGCCAGGCTGCCGGACGATCATCTGAAAGCCCTCACAGCGGCCCCCGCATCGTCGTAGATTTCGAACAGGTGATGGAGTTTCGTCAGCTCGAAAACAGCGCGCACCCGATCCTGCACCGCGGAGATCCTGATGGCTCCCCCCGCCTTGTCGATCATTCTGAGTGAGTAAACAAGGCTGCCCAGACCGGAGCTGTCCACAAAGTCAACGTCCCCCATATCCACAACGAGCTGGAGTCTTCGCTCATTGATGCAGGATTTTATCCTGTCTTTGACGGTGGCCGCGGAATTTGAATCCAAACGCCCCTGAAACTTGAGCACCGTGA
>JABUEY010000132.1 GCA_013314815.1 Syntrophobacteraceae bacterium | reverse complement strand
GGGCATTCAGACCACGGCTGTGCGGGATGGAGACCACTACATCCTGAACGGCACAAAACAGTGGATCACCAACGGCGGAGAAGCGGAAATCTACTCCGTACTGGCCATAACGGACCGGTCCAAGGGGCCCAGGGGAGCCAGCTTCTTCGTGGTTGAAAAAGGGGATCCCGGCTTCTCTTTCGGCAAGAAGGAAAAAAAGCTCGGCATCAGGGCTTCCGCCACGAGGGAACTCGTTTTCCAGGATTGCCGCATACCCGCCGACCGCCTGATCGGCCGCGAGGGCATGGGGTTCATCATTGCCATGAAGACCTTCGATAAATCCCGCCCCGGCATTGGAGCTCTCGGCGTCGGCCTGGCCCAGGGGGCACTCGATATAGCCGTCGAATATGCCCGAAAGCGTGTCCAGTTCGGCAAGCCTATCATCGCCTTTCAGGCCATCCAGCACAAACTGGCGGATATGGCCACCAAGACGGAAGCGGCTCGGGCTCTCATCTACAGCGCCTCCCGGTACATGGACACGGACCCCCCGGACGCAAGCAAGGTAGCCGCCATGTGCAAGGTGTTCGCCGGAGATGTCGCCATGGAAGTCGCCACCGAAGCCGTCCAGGTCCTCGGCGGTTACGGCTACATGCAGGACTATCCTGTCGAGAAGATGATGCGCGACGCCAAGATCCTCCAGATCTACGAGGGAACCAACGAAATACAGCGCAATATCATCGGCCAGGAACTGAACAAGGAATACGCTCGCCTTAAGGACTCCTTCTTCTGAGAAACCCCCAGCAACGGAGACAGCCGCAAATATGCATATTGCCGTATGTATCAAGCAGGTTCCCGACACCAGGAACGTGCGCATCGATCCCGACACGCACACCCTGGTTCGTCAGGGTGTGGAAAGTATTATCAATCCGTTCGACCTGTTCGCCGTCGAAGCCGCCCTCAGGATCAAGGATGACACAGACGCAAAAGTTACCGCCTTGACGATGGGGCCGCCACAGGCCGAGGAAGCCCTGAGGGAGACTCTATCCCGGGGAGTGGACGAAGCGGTGCTGCTCAGCGACCGCGCCTTCGCGGGCTCAGACACATGGGCGACATCCACCACCCTTGCCGCCGCCGTGAGGAAACTCGCCGACGTGGACCTGGTCATCTGCGGCAAGCAGGCGGTGGATGGAGACACCGCCCAGGTAGGTCCCGAAATGGCGACTCTGCTGGATATCCCTTACGCCACACTGGTCAGGAGCATCGAGTGGACTTCCGGCGGGGATCTCAAGGTCACCCGCCAGACGGACGAGGGCATCGAGATATGGAAGCTTCCCCTCCCCTCCCTCATCACCGTCCTCAAAGAGGTGGGTGAACCACGCATGCCCTCCCTCAGGCACAAGATGCGTGCAAAGAAGGCGCAAATCCCCGTCTGGGGTGCGGCCGACCTCGGTCTTTCCCCGGACTCCGTCGGACTCTGCGGCTCCTATACCCAGGTCGTCCGAGTATTCAGTCCTCCCCGGCGAAGTGACAGGGTCTTCATCGAAGGCTCGGTCGAGGAACAGGCCGAAGCGCTTTATCGTTATCTCAAGGAAGCCAAGGTACCCGGCATATGAAAGCCATCGTCGACAAGAAGAAATGTACGGTCTGTGGGGTCTGCAGCGATGCCTGCCCGATGGGGGCGATAACCGTCGGGGAAACTCACGTCGATATCTCCGACGACTGTACCTTGTGCGGCATTTGCGTGGACACCTGCGAATTCGGTGCGTTGAGTCTCCCCCAGGTTGGCACGGGACCCGAGGAAGACCTGGGGCTGTACTCCGGTGTCTGGGTCTGGGCCGAATGGCGCGACGGAAGCGTCCACAGGGTGAGCCATGAACTGCTCAGCGCCGGCCGGATGCTCGCCGACAAGCGTTCAGCCCCGCTCTGCGCGGTTCTCCTCGGCTCCGGCCTCAAAGAAAATCTTTCCCGCGAACTGATCACTTTCGGGGCCGACGTGGTCTACGTCGTAGACCGCCCGGAACTGGCGCGATTCACCGATGAAGCCTATGCGAACGTCCTGGTGGAACTGATCCGGACCAGGAAGCCGGAGATCCTTCTGGCTGGAGCGACCAGTACGGGGCGATCGTTCATCCCCCGGGTGGCTGCATCCCTGCGCACGGGCCTTACCGCCGACTGCACCGAACTCGACATCAGCGAAGACGGCCACCTGCTTCAGACCCGTCCAGCCTTCGGAGGCAATGTCATGGCCACTATCATCTGCCCCAACCGGCGCCCTCAGATGGCAACAGTCCGGCCCAGGGTGATGAAACCGCTCGTCATTGCCGGCCACGAGGGGCGGATCGAAAACGTTTCGGTCCCCGACGAGTGCCTGAAAAGCCGGGTGGAGGTTCTCGAAGTGATACCCGAGCAGGATCAGACGGCCAGGCTGACGGAAGCCGAGGTCATCATTTCGGGGGGCCGCGGCCTGCGCAAGGCAGAGAATTTCGCTCTGCTGCAGGAACTCGCAGGCCTGGTGGGCGGTGCCGTTGGGGCATCCAGGGGAGCTGTTGAAGAGGGTTGGATCTGCCCGTCGCACCAGGTGGGCCAGACAGGCCGCACCGTTGCTCCGTCACTCTACATGGCGGTGGGCATTGCGGGGGCCATTCAACACGTGGTGGGCATGCAGGGATCGAAGTTCATCGTGGCTGTCAACAAGGATCCACAGGCCCCGATTTTTGACGTGGCAGGCTGTGGAGTCGTCGCGGATCTCTTCGAATTCCTGCCTGCGTTCATCAGGAAGATAAGACAGGAACGGGGGGAGACATCCTGACTCCGGACATGTCGCTTCGAAACCTCGAAACGACAGCAAACACAGCGCGATCATTTGATGGATAAGCCTGTTGGCTGATGGATGCCGCTCGTGTAGAATGCGCAGGCAGAAGAGGGGCCCCGGCGAAGTAACGCAGGCCTCGAACATTCGCTTCGAGATTCGTCTTTCTTGAGCCTCGGAACGGCGTAATCGTGTCCGGCCATGAAGAACATGATCCCCGCCTTCCAGGCACGTCGAATATCCGCGCTTCATGTTTGCGGCAGGCTCCGTCCTGCGCGGCTGCCGAAGTGCCCGGATCTGCAGGTGTTTTCAGTTCCTGTGACAACGGGAGGCGAAGGGGTGCGGCGAGCTTGCACGGCAGGAGGTGGGAATCGGACCGCGGGCCGTGTTGTCCAGCCGATTGGACGAGGGCTGACAAACTGACGGGGACAAGGAAGAGATGAGTGAAAAACGAGTTGTGGTAGTTACCGGAGCCAGCAGGGGAATCGGGCGAGCCATCGCCGCGGCCCTGGCGCGGCCCGGTCATGATATCATCGTGAATTACCATTCAAGCCCTGATGCGGCAAAAGAAACGGCCGCCGCCGTTTCAGACAGGGGAGGCTCCGCTTATCTTCACGGATTCAACGTCTCCGACCCCGAATCCGTAAGGGAAGCTTTCAAGCGGATCCTGAACGACCACGGTCGAATCGATGTCCTGGTGAACAACGCGGGAATCACCAGGGACAACCTGGTGGCCCTCATGAAGCCCACGGAATGGGATGAAGTGCTCGACACGAACCTCAAAGGGGCCTTTCTTTGTTCCCAGGCGGTGGTCAGGCCCATGATGCGCCAGAGATACGGGCGCATCGTGAATGTGACATCGGTCGTGGGAGTCATCGGAAATGCCGGCCAGTGCAACTATTCAGCGGCCAAGGCGGGGCTGCTGGGGCTGACTCGAGCCCTGGCGCGGGAGCTCGTATCGAGAAACATCACCGTCAACGCCGTGGCTCCGGGCTTTATTCAAACCGATATGACTCTTCGTCTTCCGGAAAAGACCCGTGAAAGCCTGCTTGAACAGATCCCCGCAGGCCGGTACGGGGCCCCTGAAGATGTTGCGGCCGCCGTGGATTTTCTGGCGTCCGATGCAGCCGGCTACATCACAGGCCAGGTCATCCACGTGAACGGTGGAATGTTCATGGGTTAGCCCTGCGCAATTCGCCCCGCACAAGGGCCTGCTGTGCGGTTCAACTTCGGATCTCGTCTCCAAGCCTCCGCATTCAGCCAGGAGAAAAGGAATATGACATCCCATAACGGTCGTCGAGTGGTCATTACAGGAATCGGTCTGGTCTCCCCCCTCGGGACGGGCATCGAAGAAAACTGGACAAGCCTGATGGAAGGCAGATCGGGGATAGGACCCATCACCCGCTTCGATGCAGGACCCTTCTCCACCAGGATCGCCGGCGAAGTGAAGAACTACAACGCCGAGGACTACATACCCAGGAAAGAACTTCGTAAGATGGACCCCTTCCTGCGTTTCGCCCTGGTCGCCGCCGGACTGGCCTTCGACGACAGCCAGCTCAAGATCTCACCCGACCTGGCTCCTCGCGCGGGCGTCATACTCGGCTGCGGCCTGGGAGGACTGCTCACCATCGAAGAATCCCACAAGCTTCTCATGGAAGTCGGCCCCAAGAAGGTCAGCCCTTTCTTCATCCCGATGATCATCGGGAATATGGCTCCCGGCCTTATCTCCATCTATCACGGTGCCAAGGGCCCCAATCTTTCGATCCAGACAGCCTGCGCAGCGGGGACTCATGCCGTCGGCGAAGCCTTCAACATGGTGCGCAACGGGGTTTCCGATATCATGATTACGGGGGGAGTCGAATCTACCATCACCACCCTTGCCGTAGCCGGATTCAACGCCATGAGGGCCCTGTCCACGCGCAATGATGAACCCGAAAAGGCGTCTCGCCCTTTCGACAGGGATCGGGACGGCTTCGTGCTGGGGGAGGGAGCCGCGATCCTGATTCTCGAGGAAGCGTCCAGGGCGGTGGAGCGGGGAGCGAAGATATACGCGGAAGTGATCGGTTTCGGAGCTTCGGGGGATGCTTTCCACATGGCGGCGCCGGCTCCCGAAGGAGAAGGCGCAGCTCGATGCATGCAAACGGCCCTGGACGACGCCGGAATCGCGCCGGCCCAGGTTGACTACATCAACGCTCACGGCACTTCGACGGACCTCAACGACAAGTACGAAACACAAGCCATCAAGACGGTTTTTCGGGAACATGCATGGAAGGTGGCGGTGAGTTCCACCAAGTCCATGACGGGGCACCTGCTTGGAGCGGCGGGGGGAGTGGAAGCCGCTTACACGGCGCTCACCATCGACAGGCAGATGATACCCCCTACCATCAACTATGAATATCCGGACCCCGACTGTGACCTGGACTATGTGCCCAACCAGCCGCGCAAGGCGGATGTGACGGTGGCCATATCCAATTCCTTCGGATTCGGAGGCACCAACGGCACGCTGGTGTTCAGAAAATGGACCGGACAGTAGTCACGGGCAAAACAGCTTGTTAAATATATACAAAAGAGACAAAGGCAGGCGGTCATGCGAATCGTTTTAGGGTGCGATCACGCCGGTTTGAGGCTCAAGGAGAAACTGGCGGCCCATATCGAGAATCTGGGTCATTCGGTGGAGGACATGGGTACGTATACCTCCGAATCGGTCGATTACCCCGTTTATGCCGCCAGGGTGGCAAGAGCGGTTTCAGGCGGGGAAGCGGAACGGGGTGTTCTCGTCTGCGGAAGCGGAATAGGCATGTGTATTACCGCAAACCGCTTCCGGAGGGTTCGCGCCGTAATGGCGGCCGAACCGTTTGCGGCGAAAATGAGCCGCCGGCATAACGACAGCAACATATTGTGCCTCGGGGAGCGGTTTATCGGCGAAGACCTTGCCGTTGCCATTGTCGAGGCCTGGATCGAAGAGCCTTTCGAGGGCGGCCGCCACAAGAGACGAGTGGATCTCATCGATCGAATCCTTGAGGACGGTTGAATCCGGACCGGGGATATTGCGCCCCGTCAGGAGTCTTCATCCCCGGGCCTGCATAGTCCTCCCGGTTCTGCACAAATACGGCTTTTATTCTTGCACCATTAATTAACTCGACGAAAGGGAAAGGACATGTCCTATCTGAAGTCCACCGATCCGGAAATCGCCCAGGTCATCTGCGAGGAGGAAAAGCGGCAGAAGGGAAAACTCGAGCTCATCGCCTCGGAAAACTTTGTCAGCCGCGCAGTCCTCGAGGCCCAGGGATCCGTGCTCACCAACAAGTACGCTGAAGGTTATCCGGGAAGGAGATATTACGGAGGCTGCGAATACGTGGATGTGGCGGAAAGACTGGCCCAGGAACGCGCCAGGCAACTCTTCGAAGCGGACTACGCCAACGTGCAGCCCCACTCCGGATCCCAGGCCAACATGGCCGTCTACTTCGCCGTGCTCCAGCCGGGAGACACCATCCTGGGGATGGATCTGCGCCAGGGAGGACACCTTACCCATGGAAGTCCCGTGAGCTTCTCGGGCAGGCTGTTCAACGTTGTCTCATACGGTGTAAGAAAAGACACGGAACAGATCGACTACGACGAGGTGGCCTCTCTCGCAAGGGAGCACCGGCCCAAGATGATCGTCGCGGGAGCCAGCGCCTATCCGCGCATTATCGACTTTGAACGCTTCGGAATGATTGCCAGGGAAGTCGCTGCGTACCTCATGGTGGACATGGCCCACATCGCGGGCCTGGTTTGTGGAGGAATGCATCCCAATCCGGTCCCCCACGCCGACTTCGTTACATCTACGACTCACAAGACGCTTCGAGGCCCCCGGGGGGGACTCATTCTTTCCCATGCGTCCTACAGCAAGATGCTGGACAGCCAGATCTTCCCGGGAATCCAGGGAGGCCCCCTGATGCACGTGATCGCGGCCAAGGCCGTCGCATTTCGCGAAGCACTGCAGCCGTCTTTCCGCGAATACCAGAAGCGCATCGTCGACAACAGCAGGTCGCTCGCTGCGGAACTCATGTCTTACGGCTACCGGTTGGTGTCCGGAGGCACCGACAATCACCTTGTCCTCATGGATCTCACTGCCAGCGGTATGACCGGCAAGACCGCCGAGGAAACCCTCGATCGGGCAGGCATTACGGTCAATAAGAACTCCATCCCCTTCGATCCACAGAAGCCGTCGATCACCAGCGGCATCCGCATCGGGACTCCGGCCCTGACCACCCGGGGTATGCATCCCGAGCACATGAAGACCGTCGCCCGGTTCATCCATCGGGCGCTGAGCGCCGTCGGGGATGAGCAGGCTCTGAACATGCTGAGGGGGGAGGTTGCCGAATTCTGTTCTTCCTTTCCTCTTTACGAAGGCCAGCCCGGCCTGTGTTCTCTGTAGGACTCGTCGGACAGAAACCGGAAACATGGGATCATGGACCAGGCAATTACAGCTCAGGATCTGCTTTTCATGAAAAAAGCTCTGCGCCTGGCTTCTAAAGGTGCAGGCCGCACGAGCCCCAACCCCATGGTCGGGGCCGTGGTTGTCCGGGATAACGAGGTGGTCGGCGAAGGCTATCACCGGTTCGTCGGGGGACCCCACGCGGAAGTGAATGCCATTGAAGCCGCGGGAGACAGGACGTCGGGAGCGGTGCTCTATGTTACGCTCGAACCCTGCAATCACCAGGGGCGCACTCCCCCCTGCACTCGAGCCATCCTCGACGCGGGCATCACCCGGGTGGTGGTCGGCATGAAGGATCCCAATCCGCGCGTGTGCGGCGGAGGAGCCGACCATCTGAGGCAGAGAGGAATCGTGGTCGACTCCGGGGCACTCGAAAGAGAATGCCGCCTTCTCAATCAGCCTTTCATCAAACACGTTTCCACCGGCCTTCCCTACGTCACCGTAAAGGCCGCGACAACCCTGGACGGCCGCATTGCCACATCTTCGGGCCATTCCCAATGGATCAGCAACGAACAATCCAGGCGCCATGCGCATCGAATACGATGCAACCTCGACGGCATCCTGGTGGGGATCGAAACCGCCCTTTCCGACGATCCGCTGCTCACCGCACGTCTGCCGGGCAGGCGCAACTGCAGGCAACCCGTACGCATCCTGCTCGACAGCCTCCTGCGCATTCCCATGAACAGCCGCCTCGTCCGCACGGCCCGGGAAGTTCCTTTCTGGATCGCATGCAGCCTGGAAGTCGACGAGAAGAAGGCATGGAAGCTGACCGAAGCGGGAGTGAACATACTGCGCCTGCCGGCGAAGAATCATCGAATCGACCTGGTCGGACTGCTGCGGGAACTTGGAAAAAGACAGATCACGAGTCTCCTCGTGGAAGGCGGAGCGTCGGTGCTGGGGGCATTGATCGAGGAAGGGCTGGCCGACGATTTCTGTTTCTTCTACGCGCCCAAAATTCTCGGAGACCCCGAGGGTATCCCCCTGGTACGCGGCAGACCACGGGAAAGGATGACCGAGGCGCTGCCTGTCTACGATGTGAAGGTGCGCCGTTTCGGCGGGGACGTCATGTTGACGGGCAGATTCAGGGAAACCATCTACTAGGCGGAAGCCCCATGTTTACCGGACTGATCGAAGGCACCGGCACCCTTTTGAAAATCGACCATCGAGGCGTTGACGCCGGAATGATCATCCAGGCCGACTACATTATGCACCCATTGACACTGGGCGAAAGCATCGCCGTGGATGGATGCTGCCTTACGGTTACATCGTTCAAGGGAAGTGTTTTCACCGTGGACGTTTCCGCCGAGACGCTGTCTCGAACCACCCTGGGCCGCAAACCCCCCGGTTGCAGGCTGAACCTTGAACGGGCCCTGAAGATGGGAGACCGGCTGGGCGGACATCTCGTGAGCGGGCACGTGGACGGCATCGGCGTCTTGAGGGAAAAGCGGCGGGAAGGGGTTTCAACGAGGCTTTTTTTCGACATACCCGCCGATCTTTCCAGGTTCGTGATCGGAAAGGGATCCATCGCCGTCAACGGCATCAGCCTTACGGTCAACGGCTGCGGCCCTGGACGGTTCGATGTGAACATCGTTCCCCACACGTCGGATCGGACGACGATCGGGAGTTTCCGCATCGGCGAGGAAGTGAATATCGAGACGGACATCATCGGCAAGTACGTCGAGAAGATGCTCGAGGCGTGGAAGCGCGGAGAAACAGGAGAGGAACCTGCGACCGGGACCCGCATCGATTCGGAATTTCTAAGGAAACACGGATTCATGTGAGATCAGCCTGCTGCTTGAGAATGAACGCATCGGGTGTTATAAATAAAAGTTTCCATATGACGGATCCGCATCGCTGTTCGCATGGACTATTGAAAAGGAGAAATGAAATGCCTTTGGCAACCATCCCTGAAGCATTGGAAGATATCCGCCAGGGCAGGATAGTGATTCTGGTTGACGATGAAGACCGTGAGAATGAGGGCGATCTGTGCATGGCAGCGGAAAAGGTCACGCCCGAAGCGATCAATTTCATGGCCAGGTATGGCCGGGGGCTCATCTGCCTTTCCCTCACCCCCGAACATGTCGATCATCTGCGGCTTCCCATGATGGTCACCAACAACCTCTCCCAGTTCCAGACGGCTTTTACGGTATCCATCGAGGCTCGAAAAGGAGTCACCACGGGCATCAGCGCCGCGGACCGGGCGCACACCATTCTCACCGCCATATCCGATGACGTGAAGCCCGACGATATCGTCAGCCCCGGCCATATCTTTCCTCTGCGCGCCAAAAAGGGGGGAGTCCTCGTACGGACCGGCCAGACCGAAGGCTCCGTGGACCTGGCCCGCCTCGCCGGGCTCAAGCCTTTCGGAGTCATCTGCGAGGTCATGAAGGACGACGGCACCATGGCCCGCATGCCCGACCTGGAAATCTTCGCCGAGACACACGGGATCAAGATCGTTTCTGTTGCCGATGTCATCAACTACAGGATGCAGCATGAAATATTCGTTCACCGGGCCGCAACGGCAACGCTGCCCTCCTCCTTCGGAGGCGACTTCCAGGTGATCGTCTATTCCAACGATATCGACGACTACTGTCACATGGCCCTGGTCAAGGGGGAAATCCATCCCGAAGACGAGGTGCTGGTTCGAGTGCATTCCGAATGCCTGACCGGCGATGTTTTCAGTTCTCTGCGCTGCGACTGCGGCGGGCAGCTTCGAGCTTCCCTCCAGCGGATCGCCCAGGAAGGCAAAGGAGTGCTGCTTTACATGCGCAACCACGAAGGCCGGGGCATCGGACTTGTGAACAAGATCCGCGCCTACGCCCTGCAGGAAAAAGGCTACGACACGGTGGAGGCCAACAAGGCCCTCGGCTTTCAGGCCGACCTGCGCGACTACGGCATCGGCGCCCAGATGCTCGTCGACCTGGGCGTCAAAAAAATGCGACTCATGACCAACAATCCCACCAAGATCGTCGGCCTCCAGGGGTACGGCATCACCGTTACGGAAAGAGTCCCCATCGAGATTCCGCCGAACGAATGCAACATAAAGTACCTGAGCACCAAGTGCGTCAAGATGGGCCATTTGATGAGCTGCATTCTGGAAGAGGATGAGATGAAATGAAAATCTACGAAGGGAAACTGCTTGCCCAGGATCTCAAGTTCGGTATCATTGTGAGCCGGTTCAACGATTTCATCGGGGAACGCCTCCTCGGGGGAGCCCTGGATGCGCTCAGGAGGAGCGGCGCGGACGAACGGGACATCGACGTGTTCAAGGTTCCGGGAGCGTTCGAAATCCCGCTTGTCGCCCGCAAAGTCGCCGGCTCCGGACGCTACGACGCGGTGATCTGCCTGGGCGCGGTAATCCGGGGAGCCACCCCTCACTTCGACTACGTTGCCAACGAAGTTTCGAAA
>JABUEY010000131.1 GCA_013314815.1 Syntrophobacteraceae bacterium | reverse complement strand
TCCTTGATGGTTGCAAGCAGGGTGTATTCGCCCGCTCCGACCAGGTTGCCGACATCCACCAGGCTGCGGCCGATCCTCCCTTCGATGGGGGCACGAATGGTGGTGTAACCCAGGTTGATCTGGGCTTCCTCGAGTGCTGCAGTGGCGGCGGCTACAGCTGCCTTTGCGGAATCACGGTTTGCTTTCGAATTGTCCAGGTCGCGCTGTGAAGCGGCGTTTTCCTTGTACAGCCTCACGTTTCGCTGATATTCGATCTCGGTCTTCTCCAACTGAGCCCTTCTGTTGTCCAGGTCTGCGCGAGCCTTGTCTACGGCAGCCTGGTAGGTTCTCGGGTCAATGATATACAGCAGGTCGTCCTTGTTGACATTCGCTCCGTCCTTGAAGAAGACGTTCTGCAGAAATCCCTGCACCCTTGCTCGAATATCCACCGTGTCCACAGACTGGGTCGTGCCCGTAAACTCCAGGTAGTCCACGACATCCATCTGCAGAGGCTTGCTCACCGTCACGCCGGGTGGAGGCGGTTCGACGTATTGGTTTCGCTCTCCGCACCCGGGGAGCAGGCCCAAGAAAAAGAGCAAAAAAAGAACGAGGTGTGGATTTCTGGAAACTGGAACCTGCAATGTCGTATCCTTTCTGGAGATAGATGCCTTTGAAACCTCAGGAAGCGGATACCTGTCGAAAGAGCTCACAAAAAGCACACACCGGCAGGACGGAGACCTCGATCGTTGTGGAAATCATGTCCTGATTCAAGTCACCCCTTTAAGGCAGGGATGGAGGCATCGCCAGCCCGGACTCCTGCTCGATGCCCCGCCCAGCCATGACCCCACCGCATTCTTATACCTAAACCTCTCAGGCGGCGCAAAGGATTTCCCATGTCCAGCCCTCGGCTGCAAACCTGGGTCGGCGGGCGGTTTCGAGTCTTGATGCCTACCTGTGTAGAGACAGAACTGCAGAAGCTATTTCCCGGCTCAAGGTCTCGATCAGCCGGGCCTGTGCGTTGACAAGCGCCTGGCAGGCCGGGGCATCCACCGGCTCGGTGAAGGAAGACCTCCGCACCGCAAGTTCCCTGCTCCCGTCGCCGCTCAACAGCATCCAACGGGCGTTCAATACCGCCTCGGTCCCGGGTGTCCCGTCGAAGCGACTCACATGAACAGAAACCCTGTGGGTGACCTGCACGCTCCGAGGCCATGGAAAGATGTATACGCGGTCGGTGGCGAGCAGTACGGAGAGATTTTCAGCCAGTACACGCGTGAAGTTCCTGTCCAGAGGTTCCGCCCATCGGTCGTGTTCGGCAAGTTTCAGAACATCCTCGCCCGTCCTGGTCACGATCTGCGGACGATCGAGGTATTCGGGAAAATCGACAGGACCCACTCCGATGGCGAGATCCCGGCACTCGGAGGCGGGAGCCCGACCTTCCGGCGCCCCGGAAACAGGGCTCAGCATGTAAAATCGAGAAGGTTTGGAGCCGGCACATCCCGCCGCCAGCAAGAGAAGCGGGCACACGATGATGATGGCCTTGACGAGGGAACGATAGCGGATCATGAACATGTCCTTTATTTGCCTCTGATGACGGCATCGGGATGCCGTTCGAGATAGTCGGCCAGGACCCGCAGGGAACGAGCGGCGGCGGAGAGTTCCTTGAGTGTCCTGGACAGCTCGTAGCGCAGCTCGGAGTCATCGCCGGTCATGGTTTCCAGCGAGGCCAGGGTTCTCTGAGCCTGCCCGGCCGCGCCGGCTGCCGCCTTCAACGTTTGGTCCACGCTCGACATTACCGACGTGGTGCTGTTGTTGAGGTTCTGGACCAGGTCGCGGGTTTCCTTGATGGTTTCTTCGAGGCCCGAACCGATGGGCTTCACCTTTTCGTTCACGTCGCGAATGAGTTTTCGGGCATCGCCGAGCGCCTTGTCCGCACTGGCTGCAAGCGGTTTGATCTGCTCGTCGATGTGGTGCAGCAGCACTTGGACGTCTTTCACCGTTTGATTGAGAGACCCCACCGCTTCTTTGAGGTCGGGCGAGTTGACAAAACTTTCGATGCCCTGGATCGAAGCCACCAGCTTATTGGCGATCTCGTCCAGCGGTAGCTTTTCGAATGTCTTGGTAAGCTGTTCGAGGTTCGACGGTATGGTGGGAATCTCCGGGTGTCTATGTTCGATTCCCCGGAACCTGGCCGGCCTGTCCGGGTAGAAATCGAGGTCCACGTAAAGCTGCCCCGTTACGAGACTCTGAAGCTTCAACTGGGCTCTCAAGCCCCGTTCCACCAGCTTCCGGACGATTTCGCCGCGGTGGGAATCCGCTGGTATTGTCCGCCTTCCGTCCTCCCCATAGACTTGAGTTACGCGATCGGTGAGCAGTTCGACGTAGACGGGGATCTGCAGGGACAAGTCCTCTTCGTTGAAAATAACCTTCACGTTTGTAACGGATCCTACCTTCACGCCCTTGAAATCCACCGAGGCTCCAACGTTCAAACCTTTAACGGAGCCTTCGAAGAACATGACATATGTCTGGGGCTTGCTGAAAAACTTGCCCGTCCCGAAGACGACCACTCCCAGAACCACCAAGGCGATGGCCCCCACCACAAAGGCGCCGATAACGGTTGTGCTTGCCTGCTTGCTCATGATGTCACACGGCCTGTCGAGAGGTTGCAGCAATTCAAGATTCGGGAGCAGGAAAAGGTGCCCCGCGGATGATCACGATCAGTCGCTCCGTTCTTCAGGTGCGTCGCGGGTGAGGAAGCTTCGAACCTTTGGATCGTGGCTGGTTTCGAGCAATTCACGCGGGTCCCCTCCAGCGATCATGGTCTTTGTTTCCGAATCCAGGAAAACGGAATTGGTGCCGATGGCAAAGATGCTGGCCAGTTCGTGGGTTACCACGACTATGGTCGATCCGAGGCTCTCGCGCAGTTCGAGGATGAGATCGTCGAGTCTTCGGGCGCTGATGGGATCCAGCCCGGCGGACGGTTCATCGAAGAACAGAATATCCGGATCGAGAGCCATTGCCCTGGCCAGGCCGGCGCGCTTGCGCATTCCCCCGCTGATCTCGGAAGGGTAGAATTCCTCGAAACCAGCCAATCCCACGAGTGAAAGCTTGAGCGAGACCACTTCGCGGACCTCTGACGGGCTGAGGTCGGTGTATTCTTCGAGGGGCAGAGCGATATTTTCCGCAAGGGTCATGGAACTCCACAAGGCGCCGCTCTGATAGAGTATCCCGAACCGCCGCATCATGGCCTCTCTTTCTTTGACTTCCACACTCCAGAAATCCACTCCCTCGTAATACACCTTGCCCCGTGCCGGCTCCTTCAAGCCCACCATGTGCCTCAGAAGGGTGCTCTTGCCGCAGCCGCTGCCCCCCATGATGATGAAAACATCCCCCCGCCTGACCTTGAAGTTGAGATCCCGCTGGATCACGAAGCTTCCGTAAGCCATGGTGAGGTCCTGCACTTCGATATGGACTTCTCTGTCTAAACCGGACATCATCCGCCTAAATGCCCAAAAGATCGTAGATGACCGTCAGAACGGCGTCCGCCACCACGATGGCCACGATTCCCGTCACCACGGCTGAAGTGGCCGCCAGCCCGACAGCCGATGAACTCCGGCCGCACTGCATGCCGCGAAGACATCCCGAAAGGGCGATCAGTATCCCGAAGACACCGCTCTTGAAGAGGCCCGCCATGAAATCGGTCAGCCGGATGGCGTCCCGCGTCTCGTTGAAGTACTGAACGACGGACAGATCGAGCATACCGACGCCCACCATGGCACCACCCAGGATACCCATCAGGTTCGCATAGAGGCAGAGGAGGGGCAGCATCAGCACCAGGGCGATCATGCGTGGAAGAACGAGGAAGTCGATGGGCGATATCCCGAGGGTCCTCAGTGCATCGATTTCTTCATTCACCTGCATGGTCCCCAGTTGTGCCGCGAAGGCGGCTCCAGTCCTGCCGGCCATGATAATTGCCGTCATCATGGCACCCATCTCGCGGGCCATGCCGATTCCCACCAGGTCCGCCACGTAGATCTGTGCCCCGAAAAGCCTCAGCTGGATTGCTCCCACAAACGCCAGAATCAGGCCCACGAGCACGCTGATGAGGGAAACAATGGGCAGAGCCTGGGCTCCGCAGTCCTGGATGAGCAGAGTAAGGTCGCACCGCCGGAACCGGGCCTTGCCTCTCAGCAACCTCAGGAAGGCAAGAAAGCTCTCCCCAATGAACGAGAGCGTCTCGGTGCCACCGGAAAGGATTCCGATCGTGCCCGCCCCGATTCTGGAAAGAAACGTTTCAGTGCCCGCCGCGCGCCGGGCTCCCTTTTCTTCCGGGACTGCCGTGGCGAGCGTGATCAGTCTCCTGGCCCCCGCAGGCAAACCGTCCCGCACGGCTTCCACATCCGCGCCGCGGCAAAGTTCCAATAACTTGACCAGGAAGGTCAGGAGACTGCTGTCCCAACTCTGGAGGTTCTCCGTATCGAAGATCACCCGGCGGATGCGCGGATCGGATTCGATTTCCCTGGCGATCTCGGCCGTGGAGGGAATCCCTTCGGCAATGGTCCAACTGCCCGCAAGGCGGACGAGTAGAGTCCCTGCACCGTTCCGTGCCAGGTGAAACCCGGCTTCCGAGGCGTTTGTCCGTCCTGTCGGGTCCATGAACATCAATCCATGAAAGGAATAAGCCTGTCGACGTGTTCAGTGGTTTTCATTCCCCGCTGTGCCAGCTGCCGGCGTGCAAGGGGCGTAACCGTCCCGGTCACCCAAAGTTCGTACTGCCGGCGGGCTCCGGGGTGGGATGCCTGGTATTCGGCAAGGATGTGCGTCAGTACCCGGTCCGCCATTTCAGACCACACGCCGTGGTCCAGGGGGAATGGAACCAGAATGGAGCCGTTTTCCGCCCTGGCAAAAACGAGGACCTCGACCACTGAAATCTCCTTCATTGGAGACACCGTGTCGTGGTAGCCCTTCATGGTTTCGACCGTATCCTGGAAGAAGTTAGCGGTTTCTTCATCGTTTGCCGACAGAGCCAGCCTGATAAAGGCGTCACGGCCGGAAGCACCCTTCAGGGCGTCCAGGCAGCCCGTGATGATGGTCTGATGACGCGGTGTATAGGATGGGTGATCCAGGAATTGATCCACCAGGTCACGCGGAATGCCCATGGCTGCCAGCTTTTCCTCGTTGATGCTTCGAAGCCTGGCAGGAGGCTCTTCCTTCAACTGGTCGGTCATGGTCTGCGCCAGGCGGGTGCCTTGAACGGTGAGGACCGCCGGTCCCCCGATAGGGGCCAGCGCAGCGGAGAGGCTCAAAGAACCCAGCGCTCCCGCCCACGCGACGTTGGTCAGATCCTTCTGAAGCACTGCATTGCTCGAATACACATCCACACCCAGCTGGCTGGCTAAATCCCTTTTAAAGGACGAAACGGCCAGAGCCTGTTCCATCCGGGTATCCTCTCCCTTTGCCTGCTTGTGGGACAGGCCCACTGCAACATTGCTGAACAGCTGGGATACTCCCCTGGAAACACCGGACACCGTGTTCACGGGATCTGTGATCAGGTTCTTTCCGAAATCGAGAGGCATGGTTCCGGCCTTTTTCAAGGCGTCGAGATAGACCGCTTCCTTCTTGATCTCGCGCAGGGCCGCAATGGCCTGTATTTCCTTGATGAGCTTGCGCAGGGCTCCGTTTCCGGTGACCTCGAAGACTCCAAAATCCGAGTCCACGGTAAACTGATTCATGTATCCGTTGGAAACGACAGTGTTCCGAACTCGATAATGCGGGCCGGTGATCATGTCGGGCGGAAGCACTTCTGAAACCGGGCGGTCTGACTGGCGCTCATACTGTATCTTTTGCGCTGCAGCCGCATCGGTGCACAGGAAACACGAAGAAATGAGAAGGACCACCGCACCGAAAACCAAAGAGCGGGCTTTTCCCCATCTGCGAAGCCATTTCATGACGTGATCCCTCCTTGCATGGTCTTGCCGGCCTCGAGACTCCTGTCCCTGGGCCGAACTGTTTGTGTCTATTCCTGAATGTCCCTGTATCTGATGATCACCTGTTTGTCCACAGAATAAAACGGCTCAAAAAGCCACTCCCGCGATCCTTGTGGATCCCGGTCAGTCGATACTCCAGCCATGCGGCCGACTCTCGAACACCACCACGCTTCGAGGGGAAACGTCATACAGGTCATCTCGAACGGGGACCTGCCGGGAGACCCGCACGATATCTTCGTGTGATGGTGCGCCGGTGTCCACCGCCTTGTGCCAGGGGCGGTCCGGGATGGACGGCAGAGGCATGGTTCGAGAAGTGTCGGACATATTGAGTATCACATGGACATCTTCTTCGCCTTCCACTGCGGCGGCCAGGGTAAAGGCAAGGATCCGGCCCTGCGGGTCGTGCCAGTCCGGATCGTTCAGCTTTGTTCCGTGCCAGCCGATGTCCGCCAGGCGTCCGTCCCCGGACGGCATACCCTTGAAGAACCTGGTGCGCCTGAGGCACGGGTGGCGTTTGCGGAAGGCGATCATTTCCTTGACAAACCGCAGGAAATCACGGTTTTTCTCCGTCAGGTTCCAGTCGAACCAGCTCAGCTCGTTATCCTGGCAGTAACCGTTGTTGTTTCCCCGTTGAGTTCTCAGCACCTCGTCGCCCGACAGGATCATGGGTACGCCCTGGCTCAGCAAAAGCAGCGCCATGAAATTCTTCGCCTGCTTTATGCGAAGAGCGAGAATCTCCGGATCCGTCGTCTCGCCTTCGTGGCCGCAGTTCCAGCTAAGGTTATCATCCGTCCCGTCCCGGTTATCCTCCCCGTTGGATTCATTGTGCTTCTTGTTGTAGCTCACCAGGTCATAAAGAGTGAAACCATCGTGGCAGGTGATGAAATGGACGCTGTTGGTGGGCAGGCGGCCTCGACTCTGGTAGAGATCGCTGCTTCCGCACAGGCGGGTGGCCACCTCACCGATCAGTCCGCCATCGCCGCGCACGAAGCGGCGCATGACATCCCGGTACCTCCCGTTCCATTCGGCCCATCGAAAGCCGGGGAAGGCTCCTACCTGGTAGAGGCCTGCGGCATCCCATGCCTCGGCGATGATTCGAGTGTCCGCCAGTTCACGAGAGAATTCGATACTCCAGAGCACGGGGGGGTGGCGCATGGGTTCACTGTCTTCACCTCGGGCCAGTACGCTTGCCAGGTCGAAGCGGAAGCCGTCCACGTGCATTTCCCTCACCCAGTATTCCAGGCATCTCACCAGGAAGGTGGCCACGAGCGGGTGGTTGCAGTTGACGGTATTTCCGCATCCGGTGAAATCGAGGTAGATACTGCGGTCCCTGGGATCCAGGTGGTAGAAGGTTTCGTTCCCCAGGCCCTTGAAGTTGATGACGGGACCGTCGCGACCTCCTTCGGCGGTGTGGTTGACTGCGATGTCCAGGATCACTCCTATACCGGCTTTGTGAAGAGCCTTCACCATATCGCGGAATTCCCGGGAACCGTCCCGGGCAGAGATGCAGTACCCCGGGTGCGGGCTGAAGAAGCTGTGCGTGCTGTATCCCCAGTAGTTGGTGAGGCCGAGATCCGCGGAGGATGGGGGCACATCCTGTTCGTCGAAGGCCATGATCGGCATGAGTTCCACATCCGTGATGCCGAGTTCCTTGAGGTGGGGGATCTTTTCTATGACTGCGGCGAACGTACCGGGATGGGTCACCTTCGCGGACGGGTGGCGGGTGAATCCGCCCACGTGCATTTCGTAGATGACGGCGTTTTCGGGAAGATGATTCAATGGCCGGTCGCCTTCCCAATCGTAGGAATCGTCCACCACGATCGCGCGCATGGACAGGTGTCCGTTTCCCGGTACGGCGGCAGCCCTCCTGTCCCATACGTCATGCGTTACGGCACTGGCCCAGGGGTCGACCAGCTCCTTCTCCCTGTCGAACCGAAAGCCCGACCCGCGAGTGTCGTCGGGGCCGTCCGCGCGCCAGGTGTAATGAATTCCTTCGGGCAACCCTTCAACAAAGACATGCCAGAAGAAAAAGGTACGGTTTTCCTCGGGATCCAGCTTTATAACCTGGAATGGTGAAGGACTGTCGGAGCTTTCGTACAAAAGGAGCTCCATGCCGACGGCATGCCTGCTGAATACGGAGAAGTTCGTGCCCTGCGGTCCATACGTGGAACCAGCCGGGTATCTCGACCCGACCCCGGTACGGTAGCTCTTCATCCAGTCCACCTCCAAAGGATGCGAGGATTCATGAACCTCGGTTTCAAGGCCTGCAGATTCTCAAGCCACATCTTCATGCTTCTTCATGGCCAGCCCCGTCTCACGCAAAGTGTATTCCAGCAGTTTCACGGGCATCGGCCGTACATTCCATATCTTATCACAATATTCCTCGATGGAACGGTCCGATGAAAATCTGCCCATTCGAGCCGTGTTGAGAATGGACATCCTTGCCCAGAGTTCCGGGTCTTCGTAGGTTCTGCTTACCTGTTCCTGTATTTCGATGTAGGACGGATAATCGGCAAAGAGCAGGTATTCGTCACGATGCAGAAGAGAATCCAGCAACGGTCTGAACAGGTCGGTGTCGCCATGGGAGAAGTGCCCGGAACCGATCAGATCGATCGCTTCCTTCAAGTCCGCGTTGGATGCGTAATGATCTCGAGGGTCATATCCCGCCGCTTTCAGCGCCTGGACCTCCTCGACGTTCAACCCGAACAGAAAGAAGTTTTCGGCACCGACTTCCTCCCTGATTTCCACGTTCGCACCGTCGAGGGTGCCGATGGTGAGGGCTCCGTTCATCGAGAACTTCATATTGCCCGTTCCGGAAGCCTCCTTCCCTGCTGTTGAAATCTGTTCGGAAAGATCGGCGGCCGGGTAGATCTTGTGGCTGTTCTTCACGTTGAAATCGGGGAAAAACACGACCTTCAGACGGTCCCGGACGTCGGGATCCCTATTGACCACTTCCGCCACGCAGTTGATCAGTTGGATGATGAGCTTGGCCATGAAGTACCCGGGAGCGGCCTTGCCTCCGAATATAAAGGTGCGGGGAATCACCTGGATGTCGGGATTCTTCCTGATGCGGTTGTACAGGGTGATGATGTGAAGTGCGTTGAGGTGCTGCCGTTTGTATTCGTGGATTCTTTTCACCTGAATGTCGAAAAGGGACGCGGGATCCACGGAAACACCGGTGATCTTCCGGATGTGCTCGGCCAGAGTATGCTTGTTGTTCTCCTTGACCTGCCTCCACTGAGCCCTGAATTCGGCATCGTCGGCCAGTTCCTCCAATTGCCTGAGATCTTCAAGATGCTTGATCCAACTGTCTCCAATCCTGTCCGATATGAGGCGCGTGAGCCGTGGATTGCTGAGCACCATCCATCTCCGCGGGGTGACTCCGTTGGTGATGTTCAGGAATCTGTCGGGCCACATCTCAAAGAAATCATGCATCACCGTCTCTTTCAGGAGCTCCGTGTGGAGCTTTGCGACTCCGTTCACGGCCTTGCTGCCCACACAGGCCAAATGTGCCATGCGGACGTACTTCCCGTCGGATTCATCGATCAGCGAGAGGCGTCTCAACCTCTCGTCATCACCTGGATAGAGCTCCCGCACCTCGTCGAGGAAACGCCGGTTAATCTCGTAGACAATCTCGAGATGCCTGGGCAGCAGGCTCCCGAACAGGTTCAGGGGCCATTTTTCGAGGGCCTCGGGAAGCAGCGTGTGATTGGTGTAGCTGCAGGTGTTCCTGGTGATGTGCCAGGCCCTGTCCCAATCCAGGTGGTGGCAATCCACGAGCAGACGCATGAATTCCGCGACGGCCAGGGATGGGTGTGTATCGTTCAGCTGGACTGCAAACTTCTCGTGGAAGTTGTCCATGCCTTCGTTTCTCAGCAGATGGATGCGTATCATGTCCTGGATGGAGCATGAAACAAGAAAATACTGTTGTTCCAGGCGAAGGCGTTTTCCTTCGAGAGCCTCGTCATTCGGATAGAGGACCTTGGTGATGTTTTCCGAGGCCATCTTTTCTTCCACCGCCCCGTAGTAGTCGCCGACGTTGAAGGACTGGAAGTCGAAGGATTCGCAGGCTTCGGCCGTCCACAGCCGCAGGATATTGCACGTGTTCACCCGGTACCCGGCGATGGGAGTATCATGAGCGACCCCCTTGATGACACGGTCGGGAACCCAACGTACTGAGTACCGCCCGTCCTCGTCATAAAAACTCTCCGTATGTCCGCCAAACCCGACTTCATACGCGATCTCAGGGCGCTGAATCTCCCACGGATTGCCCAGCCGAAGCCACTTGTCCGTGGTTTCCACCTGCTTGCCGTCGCGGATCTGCTGGTCGAAGATGCCGAATTCATAGCGAATGCCGTAGCCCACCGCCGGAATTTCAAGAGTCGCAAGGGAATCGAGGTAACAGGCCGCCAGTCTCCCCAGTCCTCCGTTTCCGAGCCCCGGCTCCTCCTCTTGGTCCAGGAAGACGTCGAGCCTGGCTCCTTCCGCATCCACCGTTTCCCGAACCTGGTCATAAATGCCCAGGTTGATGAGATTGTTCCCCAGCTGAGGACCCAGCAGAAACTCGGCGGACAGGTAGCAGACAATCCTCACATCTTCCCGGGCATAATCCATGATGGTATTGATCCACCGGTGCAGCAGGCGGTCTCTCACCGTGTGGGCAAACGCCATATAGTAGTCGTTGACGGCTGCAGTGAGAGCGGTCCTGGCCTGAGTGAAGAATAGATGCTCTGTGATGG
>JABUEY010000130.1 GCA_013314815.1 Syntrophobacteraceae bacterium | reverse complement strand
TTTCAGCGAGATCCATAATGGACGGGGATGACTCGGGAATGATCTCGATGTCGTTTCGTCTGGTCAGAACCCTTTCGAAATAGCTGTTGAGCATATCCAGGAAGTACCGCCACGAATCGCTCTGGTTGGGGACGAAATTCTGCAGAATCCCGATCACCACGGGTTCCGATCCCTGCCTTCTGTACTCGATTCCCCCTGCAAAAGCGGGAACATGCGGAAACCTCGCCCTTTCGGTGAGAAACCTCCCCATTTCCAGGTCCGGATTGATCCCTTCTTCCAGGTGCCTGTAGATCTTCAGGAAGAATTCTTCTCCAAACAGCACCGACGTATTGGATTGCTCTGTTTTGAGTATCTGGGGCTTCAGCAGGTACTCCCTGCCCTTTATGGCATTCTTGAATCCCCTGCCCGGATACGCGACCAACTCGCCTCCAGGCATCCTGATCTTCCTTTTCCTGGCGATAAGCGACAGGAGATCGAGGCAGAACCTGTCGTCGAAGAGCCCGTCGTAGAGGAACCCATTTGTGCCGTCCACTTTAAGGCGGCAGACCACCGCCTGGGGATATTCCCTCGCGATCCGCTCCGCCTCCTCCCCTGCTGCAAACGCCAGGGGCAGAAGGTATGTTTCCGGAAGACCTTCGCTGTATTCCACTTCCAGGAGCACAATCCGCTTGGAGGAATCCACCCTTCCCGGAGTGATCACCTCGCTGATCCTGAATTCCTGCACCTTCCTCGCCTTGCCTCCGAACCAGCGGCACCTGCCAACATACCCGGGCAGAATATCTCCCTCCAGGATTTCCCGCTCCTTCCCCTCGAAAACCTTCTCCCACCCCTCCGGCACATCGACCTCCGGCCAGACCTCCCCCAATCCGCCCGCCTCCTCCTTCTCCATCTTCAGAAGAAACAGGTACCAGCCGTAAGGGCTGAAGGTAAGAGCATACGGAGACTCCCTGATCTTTTCGAACTCGTTCCTGCTGAACATCTCTTCGGGCACATTCCCCGCAAGATTCGAAAGATCGAACCTGGCAATCTGTGCGTGCCTGGAAAGATTGACCGCCATCAGGACTCTCTCCTCCTCGTACTGCCTGATGAACGCGAACACCTTCGGATTATCGGAATAGAGGATCTCGATGCTCCCCCGGCCAAAGACCTTGTGATGCTTCCTCATGGCGATAAAGCGCCTGATCCACCAGAGAAACGACGACGCGTGCTTTTCCTGAGCCTCCACGTTGACAGACGTAAAATGGAATTCGGGATCAATGACGACGGGAAGATAAAGCTGCTGGGGGTTCGCCCTGGAAAAACCGGAGTTCCTGTCTGAACTCCACTGCATGGGAGTTCTCACTCCGTCCCTGTCCCCGAGGTAGTAATTGTCGCCCATTCCCAGTTCATCGCCGTAGTAGATCACCGGCGTTCCGGGAAGGGAAAAGAGCAGGGCGTACATGAGCTTGATCTTGCGGCGATCGTTGTCCAGAAGGGGAGCCAGGCGCCGCCGTATACCCAGGTTGATGCGCGCCTTGGGATCCTTGGCGTACATGCGGTACATGTAGTCCCTTTCTTCATCCGTGACCATTTCCAGGGTCAGCTCATCATGGTTCCTCAAGAAGAGCGCCCACTGGCAGACCTCGGGGATGATGGGGGTCGTGTCCAGGATATCGATAATGGGAAAACTGTCCTCCATCTCGAGGGCCATGAACATCCTGGGCATCAGGGGAAAGTGAAAGGCCATGTGGCATTCATCGCCGTTTCCGAAGTACGCGACGGCATCCTCCGGCCACTGGTTCGCCTCGGCCAGCAGCATTCTGTTCCTATACCTGCCGTCGAGATAGGTTCGCAGTTTTCTCAGGAAATCGTAGGTTTCGGGGAGGTTTTCACAGTTCGTCCCTTCGCGTTCGTACAGGTACGGTACGGCATCCAGGCGCACGCCGTCCACTCCGAGCTTCATCCAGAAGTCGATGACGCGCAGAATCGCTTTCTGCACCTGAGGATTCTCGTAATTGAGGTCGGGCTGATGCGAATAGAAACGATGCCAGTAATAGGCCCTGGCCACGGGGTCCCAGGTCCAGTTGGACGTTTCGAAATCCTGGAAGATGATCCGGGCATCGAGGTACCTGTCGGGAGTATCGCTCCAGACGTAGAAGTTTCTGAACGAGGAACCCTGTCTTGCACGGCGGGCTCGCTGGAACCATGGATGCTGGTCGGACGTATGGTTGAGCACGAGTTCGATGATGACCCTGATCCCCCTCCTGTGCGCCTCCTTCATGAACTCTCTGAAATCCTTCAGCCGGCCGTAATCGGCATGAACATCGAAGAAGTCGGCTATATCGTACCCGTCGTCCCTGCGGGGAGAAGGATAGAAAGGCAGGAGCCATATGGCGTTGATGCCAAGGTCCTTGAGGTAGTCGAGCTTCCCACACAACCCTTCGAAATCGCCGATTCCATCATTGTTGCCGTCGCAGAAGGCCTTGATGTGAAGCTCGTATATGATTGCATCCTTGTACCACAAAGGATCGTCCTGCAGATAAACCCGTGATCCCGGCATGGAAGAGTCTCCTACATGAAGTAATCAAAATCCGTTTCTCTTTTCAATCTTGTCCTGACTCTGAAGATCCGCGCCGGAAGAACGGGAGGATTCAGATGGATGACGTTTCTCTCGCCGGTCCATATGTATTTCTCGTCACTGAGCAGATCATGACAGAGGTATGGTTCGCCGCCGCACAACCCCAGTTCCCGGATGGGCACGTGCAGCCGGCCGGTCTGCGCATGGAAAGGATCCAGGCTCACCACCACCAGGATCGTTTCCCAAACATGCCCGCTCCACTTGGCGAAGTACAGGATGCTGTCGTTTTCCGACTCAAGGAACCTCACGTTGAACGTATCTTGAAGAGCAGGATTTTCCTTCCTTATCCGGTTCACCCGGGCAATGAAATCCTTGAGGTTTCCTTCGCGGTTCCAATCCCAGTACCGGACTTCATATTTCTCGGAATCCATGTACTCTTCCTTCCCGGGCAGGGCTTCTCCTTCGCAGAGTTCGAACGGCGGCCCATAGATGCCGTAGTTGGACGACAGGGTGGCCGCCAGCACAAGCCTGATCATGAAGGCCGGCCGGCCGCCGTACTGGAGGTATTCCGGCAGAATATCGGGCGTGTTGGGCCAGAAGTTCGGGCGGAAGTATTCCTTCATATCCGTCGCCGTGAGTTCGTTCATGTAGTCCGTAATCTCTTTCCTGGAATTCCTCCAGGTGAAATACGTGTACGATTGACTGAATCCCACCTTGGCCAGCCTGGCCATGACTCTGGGCCGGGTGAAGGCTTCGGAAAGAAAGATCGTATCGGGAAAATCCTTCCGGATTCCGTGGATGAGCCATTCCCAGAAAGCAAAGGGCTTGGTGTGAGGATTATCCACTCGGAAGATCCTGACTCCACGATCAATCCAGAAAAGCACCACGCTGCGCAGTTCCTCCCACAGCGCCCGCCATGCTTCACTTTCGAAGTCAAAAGGAAGGATATCTTCATACTTCTTGGGCGGATTCTCAGCACACCGCACGGAACCGTCGGGCAGCATCCTGAACCATTCCGGGTGCTTCTTCACATACGGATGGTCCGGAGAACACTGAAACGCCAGGTCCATGGCGATTTCCACCCCCAGTTCGGACGCCCCGCAAAGCAGGGCATCGAAATCCTCCATCGTGCCCAGGTCCGGGTGGACAGCCTTGTGGCCTCCCGCTTCGCCGCCGATTGCCCAGGGACTTCCCGGATCTCCAGGGTCCGCCAGCGGCCTGTTGTTCCTGCCCTTGCGGCTGGTCACCCCGATGGGATGGATGGGAGGCAGGTAGAAAACGTCGAACCCCATCCGGGCGATTTCAGGCAGAAGTTTCAAACAGTCCTTCAGTGTACCATGCCTGCCGGGCTCCGACGCACAAGATCTCGGGAAGCGCTCGTACCACGTGCTGAAAAGCGCCTTTCTTCTCTCCACTCGTACCGGCAGTTCCCGATCCAATCGCGAAGCCCGGCTCCGGTCCGTGTACCGGCGCATGATCGCACCCAGTTCAGGACTCCATGCGTCAGAAAGATTTCCTGCATCATCCTTCGCGCTCCTCAATTTCGCGATGAATGCAGCAAGCTTTTCCCGATCCGCCCCGCAAGAACGCCGCTCCGCCCTCTCGATCAGATCGATACCCACGAGCAGTTCCAAAGCGATATCCCGGCCCGCATCATACCGCTTTCTCAAGTCCCGCTGCCACGTCGCGAAACGATCCATCCACCCTTCAACCGTGAAAACGTACTCACCGGCTTCCTCGACACGGAACCGTCCTGTCCAACGGTCGTTCCCATCAAAATCCATCGGAACCGACCGCCAGCGGGTGTCGCCCGCCTTCCTGTAAAGCACTTCCGCATCGAGTTCGTCGTGGCCGTCCGCAAAAATGTCTGCGGATACAACCACATCCTCTCCCGTTACCCTTTTTGCAGGAAATCGGCCGTTCTCCACCCGGGGCTGCACGTTCTCCACCACAACCCTCTTTCTTCCTTCCACGGTCATGATACCCCCATGATTGCCGCGCCAGCCTGTTCGCTGCATGTTCGCCACGCAGCCGACAAGGTTCTCCACAGGCATTACTTTCGGTTCATAAACGATTACCTCCGGTGCCTTTCACGCCCGGTGCCTTTCAACGCAAAGGATCGATGGCACCATAACGTCCTTTGGCACCATAACGTCATCTGGCATCGCAACGTCGTTCCCGCGAAAATCACGTTGTGATGCCAAATGACGTTGCGGGGGAATGACGTTGTTGAGGGTCTATTCCACCTTTGTACGGCAACTGTCCGAGTACGCGTCAACAGGAAGTACCGTACTTTTCATCATTCCCGCAATGGCAGGCAAATGGCTCTGCGGGTATTCCCGGCCCGCCGCTTCCGCGGAAATCGGGTCTGAAGGACTTTTTCAGATCCTCTTCTCTCCGCCTGGATAATCCTATGGCCTCGAACCAGTGAAGCTTCACAGAAAGAGCAGAACCAGGCACTCCCCTCCGCCACGGCACTCTTTTTAATATAAGGGAAAGGACAACCGACGCAACAGGAACCGTTCCGCTCGACCTCCGCCGGTGTGCCGCCGCAAAGGCTTGCAAAACCTCTGCTCACCTGCTCCCGCAACCGACTCCCGTGCCGCTTTCTTTCCCTGTTTACCCCTGCGCCACACTCATCCCTTCTTCCTGTCCAAACATCCATCGACGGGCATCCCAGCCGACCGTCTCTCACATACTCGTCCACGTGCACGCGAACCTCGTCTCGAAGCACATCCGAGCGCTGCGCCGACGAAAAACATTGCATAAACGCCCGACGGGTTCTAATAGAGCTTTTCGAGGGTAAACCCGCCGGCACTCGTTGTTTTGCTCAGCCGGCCCTCCTGCAATCCGGAAGGGACGAATCCTGTACCTTACCGCGTGTGTGCTCCTGACCCGAAGGGGAGAAGGCAACTCATGAAACTCGACAGGAAGATCATATCGTGGGCGCTCTACGACTGGGCGAACTCCGCCTTCGCCACCACCGTGATGGCCGGGTTCTTCCCGGTCTTCTTCAAGCAGTACTGGAGCGCCGGGACGGATGCCACCGTGAGCACCTTTCAGCTCGGGCTCGCCAACTCGCTTGCAGGAATCGTCGTCGCCGCCCTCACTCCCATCCTGGGAGCCATCGCGGACAGAGGCAGTTCCAGGAGGAAGTTCCTCCTCTTCTTTGCTTCCATGGGTATCGTCATGACCGGCTCTCTGTGCTTCGTCCAGAAAGGAGACTGGCACATCGCAGCGGCCATATACGTAATCGCCCTCGTCGGTTTCTCCTGCGGCAACATGTTCTACGACTCCCTGCTCGTGGACGTGGCGGAAGAACACCGACTCGATTTTGTCTCCGCCCTCGGCTATGCTCTCGGGTACCTGGGCGGCGGAATCCTGTTCACCCTGAACGTGGTCATGACTCTCAACCCCCAACTGTTCGGCCTGGCCGACAGCGGCCAGGCGATACGCCTTTCCTTTGCATCGGTGGCCGTCTGGTGGGCGGTGTTCTCCATTCCGGTGGTGGTGTTCGTCAAAGAAAAAGGGACCCCGGCGGGCCGTGAGGGCATCTCGGCCGTAAAGGCCGGCCTGAAACAGCTTTCCACCACCTTCAAGAAGATTCGCAGGCTCCGCGTCGTGTTCCTTTTTCTGGCAGGCTACTGGCTGTACATCGACGGCGTCGACACCATTATCCGGATGGCCGTCGATTATGGCCTGTCCCTGGGTTTTTCCTACGACAGCCTGATCCTGGCTCTTCTGATCACCCAGTTCGTCGGATTTCCGTCCGCGATCGCCTTCGGAAAGATCGGAGAAGTCATCGGAACCAAGAAGGGCATCTTCATCGCCGTGGGAGTCTACCTCGGGATCACCGTGTGGGGATTCTTCATGAGCGTGGAACTCGAATTCTATGTCCTGGCGGCCCTCATCGGTACGGTCCAGGGGGGCGTCCAGTCCCTCAGCCGCTCGTTCTACGCAAGAATCATCCCCAGGAACCAGGCGGGGGAATTCTTCGGATTCTACAACATGATCGGCAAGTTCGCGGCGGTCCTCGGACCGGCTCTCATGGGGTGGATCGGAGTCCTCACGGGCAACCCGCGGTATGCCATCCTTTCCATCAGCCTGCTGTTGCTGGCCGGGGTCACGGTGCTGTATTTCGTGGATGAAAAGGAGGGAAGCCGGCTGGCAAGAGAGATGGAATAAACACTGGAGAACGGCCGGTGGTCAAAGGTTGGGACGGCAGATCACCGGAGACGGCGCCCGCTCCCCTCTCTTGCCGAGCGAAGGAAAGCGGGGCCGGATTCTTTTCTAATTGGCTATGCCGATCACACCACAGGCCAGGCGGGCTCCCGCGGCCCCTGTGGGCTGAGTGGTGAAATCATCGGGGTCCGCATGAACGACCACCGCTCGGCCGATGATGGATTGAGGCCCCTCCAGGGTGAGCAGCTTGTCCACTCTTTCGTATCTTGCCAGTCCCGTCTTGTCCGCTTCGATGTTACCCAGATCACCCGCATGGCGCTTGTCTACATCCGGACTGCCGTGAGGCATGTTCATCGGGTTGAAGTGACCGCCCGCGGAATTGAAATCCGGAGAACTGCAGTCACCGTACTCGTGAATGTGAAAACCGTGCAGCCCCGGACTGAGTCCCTCGATGGACGCGATTAACCGAACGCCTCCCCTGTCCTTCATGAAACTCACGATGCCATGAACCTTGCCTCCATCAGCGGAATGGAGCACGGCGACGGCTTTCCGGGGAGGTCCGTCCTTGCCCCCGCCCGTACAGCCGGTCAAGGCCAGTAGCACCACCGCCAGGACAATCACCGTCAAACCTCCCAGTTCTTTCTTCATGTCCTTCTCCTCCTTCTGTATAGATTCAAAACGAACGGCCGTCATGAGCGCGGACCGTCTTCAAGACATCTGGAGCGGGGAAGCACCCTCGAACAGGCATGATCTGAAGTGGAGAAGTATATATAACAGATAATCGTCCGGATCAGAAAAAGCATTTTCAACCGGCCGGCGGTTTGTATGGAGGAACGGGCCGAAGCATCCATGGGCACAGGTAAGGGGAAAAGCCATTCCCTGTTTCTGTCAGTCCGCCATGGATTTTCTTGCGACGATATCGCCTCGAACGCCTATAACCACTTCTTCCAAGGGGATTCTTTCACCGGCCGCTTCCATGCCCTTCTTCACGATGGCTGGCATTGCCGCACAGCAGGGAACTTCCATGTCCACCACCGTAACGCTGCGGATATCGCCCTTCTTGAATATTTCCGTAAATTTCTGGACATATTCCGCCGGGTTGTCGAATTTCGGACACCCGAGGAGTACCACCTTTCCCCTGATGAAATCACGGTGAAAATTCGGATACGCGAGCGGCGCACAATCTGAGACGACGAGCAGGTGCGCGTTCCTCAGGAAAGGCGACTGGGGGGGCACCAGCCTGATCTGCACCGGCCAGTGGGTAAGTTCCGAACGGGCTGTTCCAGCAGTGTCTTCCTGTTCGGTTTCCCTGCCGGCGGCTTCGAAAACACGCACCTGGGTGGAAGGACATCCGCAGGCCATGGGCGGAAAATCCGCCTCCGCCTCCCTTCTCTCCTTCTCTTTCAGGTAGGCTTCCACCGCTTCGGGGTCGAATTCGTCCGCCGGCCGTTCGATGATCTTCAGCGCCCCCCGCGGGCATTCGCCCAGGCACGCCCCCAGGCCGTCACAATACGAATCCCTCACCAGCCGCGCCTTTCCATCCACTATTTCAATCGCTCCTTCGGCACAGGAGATCACGCAATTGCCGCACCCGTCGCAGCGCTCCTCGTCGATTTCAATGATCTTTCTTACAGGCTTCATCCTATACTCCAAGTCGTCCCTTCAGCTTGTCTTCTATTCTGCGTGCCGGGAAAAATTCCGGTTCGTCGGGCAAACGAGTATCTCCGGCGCTTTTCACGCAAAGGCTCGATGGCATCCCAACTCCATTCCCGCAAACACCATAACCTCATATCCACAAACTGCATCACGCCGTTCCCGTGAAGGTGGGAACCCAGCTTGAGCGCAAACCACGTTGTAGGAGTCTCTCATTTGACTCCCTGTTTCCTGAAGAACCCTTCGACCACGCCCCGTTTGTGACGCTCTGCCCGCCGCTAAGGATTCGATGTTACAGCGACGTAAAGCATGCCGTTTGGTCTGCCCGCCATGATGTATGTTTGGCCATGCACGATCACCCTTCCTGGATTCCCGCCGTTCGCGGGAATGACGTTGTGATGCGGGAATGACGTTGTCGCCCCTTCCCACACCTTCCCCGCCCGCGTTTCGGCGGGACCGTTTCAGCCGTTTTCAACAATCAGGTCTCGAGCCGCATCCACGCCCGCCTGAGTGAGAAGGTTGTCTGCAATCCACCGGTTTGCGTCTTCCCGGGAAACCCTCCCTTCCTTCCATTCCTGTTCGAATTGCGCCATGTGACAGGCATCGTGAAAACATTTTGAATTCAGGGCCATCTCTCCACCGGGAGCGGCAAGGCTCGCGATGAGTCCGCACACCTCGTCCACCAGGTCCTTCCGCGCTCCAAGATTCGACAGGATATCCCGGGCAGTGGACACGGCCGCCGACTTGTCTTTTTCGATGTCATGCAGGTACGCCGCCAGCAGGACCACCGCCGGATCGCCGTTTTCGATCCCGGCGATCCGTTCCGCGTAACGGGCCGCTTTCACGGCATGCGCGATTCTCCTGAAGTCCCGCCCCAGGCGGCGCTTCATCTCGATCGCCGCCCGGTCCTTCAGGAGATCCTCCCTTTTGGCCAGGAGTTCCGGCGGCAGATCGCCCAGGCACTGTTCAGCAAACCGGCAATACGATGCACACCCGAAGTCCATCCTGGGATTTACGATTCTTGTACCGCACTTGCCGCACCTGCGGGTGGATTCGTCCTTGAAGAATTCCACCAGGTGCCCGCACTGCGGGCATTCGGTTTCGAAGGCTGCGTCTGCATGCCAGTATCGAGTGTCCTGGCCGGGGCATTTCATCACCTGTACTCCTGGTTCGACAAAACCGGCGCATGGACGGGCGGACCCGGCACCGGAAGTCCGCCCGGTCCCGTCAGCCCAGGATCGCCTTGAGATCCTCATCCGGCGTCGTAATGGGTTTGATGTTGTAGTTCTTCACCAGCACGTCCAGCACATTCGGGCTGGTAAAGGCAGGCAGGGACGGTCCCAGCCTGATGTCCTTGATTCCGAGGTGCAGCAGGGTCAGCAGAATGGCCACCGCCTTCTGTTCGTACCAGGAAAGGATGAGGGACAGGGGCAGATCGTTCACACCCACGTTGAAGGCCTTTGCCAGAGCGACAGCAACCTGGATCGCCGAGTAGGCGTCGTTGCACTGGCCCACGTCCATGAGCCGCGGAATGCCGAGGATGTCTCCAAGGTCCTTGTCGAAGAAGCGAAACTTTCCACAGGCCAGGGTGAGGACCACGCAGTCCCTGGGAACCTTCTCCACGAATTCAGTATAGTAGTTGCGGCCCGGCTTTGCACCGTCACAGCCGGCAACCAGGAAAAAGTGCCGGATCTGCTTGCCCTTGACGGCCTCGATGACCTTGTCCGCCACGCTGAGGATCGTGTTCCTGCCGAACCCGACCATAACGGACCTTCCGTTGGAATCTTCCTGAAAACCCGGCAGGGCCAGCGCCTTCTCGATGACCGGGCTGAAATCCTTCCGGGTGACATGCCTGACATCGGGCCACCCCACGAGGCCGGTGGTGAAGATGTTTTCCATGTAGGACATCTGCGGCCTCTGGATGCAGTTGGTGGTCATGAGAATGGCGCCCGGGAACTGGGGAAATTCCTTTTGCTGGTTCTGCCAGGCCGTTCCGAAGTGGCCGTAGAAGTGCGGATACTTTTTGAGTTCGGGATAGCCGTGAGTGGGAAGCATTTCGCCGTGGGTATAGATATAGACCCCTTTCCCCTCGGTCTGCTTGAGCAGTTCTTCCAGGTCCTTCAGATCGTGACCGGAAACAAGAATGGCTTTGCCCTTCTTGTGGCCCAGGGGCACCATTGTGGGAACCGGATGGCCGTAGGTGCCGGTGTTGGCTTCATCGAGCAGTTCCATGGTCCGAAGGTTCATTTCACCGCACTTCAAGACAAGGCCCAGCCAGTCGTTGAGTCCCAGGTCTTTTCTGAGCAGGGTGGCGAGGCCTTCATGCAGGAAGGCATAGACTGCGTCATCTTCCCGGCCGAGTATCTGGGCATGATCGGCGTAGGCGGAGATCCCCTTCATTCCAAAA
>JABUEY010000129.1 GCA_013314815.1 Syntrophobacteraceae bacterium | reverse complement strand
CGCCCGGCAGAACCCGATTCGGTCCTGAACGACGGGGACCGCATCGTCATGTTTCCTCCCGTTGCGGGGGGGTAGGATACCGATTCAAGGCATCAGGGAGCTCGATTCAATGCATTCGGCATGCAGAGAGTTCGAGGAGACGAGGCATACGCTCGTACGGGTGTACGGGATCAATTGAAAAACTTTGAGGGAGGAAGAAGATGAGAGGAAAGAAGATGAGTATCCGGGTACTTGTCCTTGTCCTCGGCCTGGCGTTCGCCGTCGGGTCGGCCTGGGCGCAGGAAACCATCAAGGTGGGCGTGGTGGGACCGCGCACGGGGACTGCCGCGGCAACGGGCAAGGCCTTCGAGGAAGGGATCAAGCTGGCCACCGACTATGTGAACGCCAAGGGCGGGGTCCTGGGAAAGAAACTCGAAATCGTTTTCGAAGACACGGCTGGAGCACCTGACAAGGCTGCGTCCGGGTTTGAACGCCTGGTCACCAGGGACAAGGTGGTGATGGTCCTTGGAGAGAGCCATTCTTCATCGGCGCTGGCTGAGATCGAGGTCGCCGAACGGTTCAAGGTACCGTTCATCGTGGTCGAAGCCTGGGCCGATCCGATCACCGCCAAGAACTACAAGCACGTTTTCAGGGCCGGACCGTCCAATTCGGGTGTTGTGAATGAAACCATCGCCAAGTGGGTGGTGCACGAAAAGTTCAAGAAGGCGTTCATCGTCGCTGAAAACACCGACTGGGGCCTGGGCATCGCCGAACTCACCAAGGCCGCCCTTACCAAGGCCGGAGTCCAGTTTGACTTCCTGGTGACCGAAAGGCAGAGCCAGGACCATTACACGGAACTGAGCAAGATCAAGGCCTACGATCCGGACGTGGTGCTCGCCTACGTTTACGGCACCGGACTTCACTATTTTGTGGCCCAGGCCGGGGAAGTCAAGCTCATGCCCAAGGCCGTCGTCCTGGACGGTGCCGGCCCTCCGAGTCTCTGGCCGGATTACTGGAAGAATGTCGGAGACGCGGGCGACCTGGAGTGTTTCGTTTCCTCGATGCATGAGAAGGTGGAACTGACCCCACTGGCCACGGAATTCCGCGAAGCCTACGTGAAGGCCTTCGGAGGACCTCCAACCGACTACAAGTCCAGGTCCATCTACGACAGCATTCTCATTGCAGCCGATGCCATCAACCGCGCCGGTTCCACGGATTCGGACAAGCTGGTGGACGCCCTCGAAAAGACCAATCTCCTGGTCACGCGGGGAACCGTCAAGTTCGGCACCGAAAAGGGCGGCCCCGGGTATCACCAGTGGGATCCCCCCATGCTGGTTGTCCAGTGGCAGAAGAGGCAGCAGGTGGTGCTCTATCCTCCCGAAGCCGCAACGGGAAAGCTGATGAGGTAGACGGACGGGCAGCTGCAAAGGAAGATACGCACTGCGGTCCCGCTCCGGCCCGGAAGGGAAGTTTCTTCCTTCCGGGCCGGCACGGCGACGCAAAGCGAGCCCGTACTCTTGATACCGGAAAGGTAAGGTCATGCTTGCTCTGGCAACCATGAACGGCCTGGTCATTGGGGCCATCTATGCACTGGCTGCACTGGGTGTCTCCCTGGTGGTCGGCATCATGAACGTGATCAATTTCGCCCACGGGGAGCTCTATATCCTCGCAGGCTACTTCAGCTATATCCTGGCCGATACCCTGGGCATGCACTTTGTCCTGGCCATGGTTCTGGCGGTGGCCCTGGTGTTCCTTTTCGGCATCTTCGTGGAATACACGCTGATTCGGCCCACGTATGGCAACGACATGTACTCGCTCATTCTCACCTTTATCCTCTCCATCGTTCTCCAGAATGCCTATCTCCTGATTTTCGGTCCCTATCCCAATAAGCCGCCGGGCTGGGTAGGGGGAGCCACCCATGTGTTCGGGGCCTTTTATTACGGCAATCAGCGCCTGGCCGCACTCGTCGCGGGTGCCGTCGTTATCGCGTTTGTCTTTGTGCTCGTCAAGAAGACCTGGTTCGGCCGCATTATCCGGGCCACCAGCCAGGACCGTGAAATGGCCGAACTCAACGGAGTGAACACGACCCGCCTCAACATGCTCAGCTTCGGGCTGGGCTGCGCCCTCGCCGCGGCCGCCGGTGTCATCCTGGCTCCGGTTTTCCCCGTCACTCCCACCGCCGGAGTGCCCGTAGCTCTCACCGCCTTCGTCGTTGTGGTGCTGGGTGGAATGGGTTCACTCTGGGGCTGCGTGGTGGGCGGCCTGATCCTCGGCCTGGTGGAGAATCTCGGCGCCGCTTACATTTCCACGGGCTACAAGCACGTGTTTAATTTCATTATCCTCATCCTGGTTCTTCTCGTCCGGCCCGCAGGTCTGTTCGGCCGAAGAGAAGCCTGATCCATGCGTAATTTGCGAGGAGTACCGGTGACAGACATACGCTTTTACCTGATTCTTTTCGCAGCCGCAGGCCTGTTCAGCCTCCTGCCGCTGGGTCTCGGAGACTATCATCTGCACGTGATGATCGTAAGCCTCTACTACCTGATGATGGCCTCGAGCTGGAATCTGCTTGCCGGGTACACCGGGCAGGTATCCTTCGCCCATGCGGCGTTCGCCGGAATCGGGGCCTACACTTCCGGCATCCTCGCGGTAAAATTCGGTGTGAATCCCTGGGCGGGAGTGATCATCGGAACGGCTGCAGCCTCCCTGCTCGGCCTGGGTGTCGGCGTTCTTTGCCTGAGAATGGGGGGAATCTACCTGTCCCTCACTACACTGGGCTTCTCCGAGATTCTGCGGATCGTCATTACAAACGAATACGATATCACACGGGGCACCATGGGACTCCAGGTGCCCGGCCTGGTGGAGGAATACTCCAAGGCCGCCTACTTCTACATCATGCTTGGCGCTGCGATGATCACCCTTATCGTGCTCTACAAGCTGATTTATTCGAATAAAGGCCTCTGCTTTCGCGCCGTGCAGAACGACGAACGAGCTGCCGCGTCGCTTGGAGTCGACGTGGTGAAGGTGCGGGTGCTTGCCTTTACGGTATCGAGCGCCCTGGCGGGTCTGGCCGGCGGTTTGTACGGACATTATCTCCACCTGATCACCCCTGAAATCCCTTCCCTGGACCAGCAGTTCCTGGTGCTGTCCATGACGGTGATCGGAGGAATGGGTTCCTTCCTGGGACCGGTTATCGGAGCCTTCTCCCTGGAGATTCTTTCCGAATACATCCGGGCCTATGGAGAATACCATGTGTTGGTGTTCGGCCTGATAGCCCTGGTGGTGGCGAGATTCGCTCCCAACGGCCTGATGGGGCTGGCGGCGAGCCGCCTGCCCGGCGGACCCGCTCCGGCCGTCACCGTTCCCTCGACCGGAAAATCTTAAGGAGGTCAGGATCTTGGCGTTATTGGAAGGTCTCAGGCTGAGTAAAAGGTTCGGCGGAGTCACCGCGTTGAGTGAAGTCAGTTTCACGGTGGAGGAGGGCACCATCGTCGGGCTGATAGGTCCGAACGGTGCGGGAAAGACCACTCTTTTCAACCTGGTGGCCGGTGCCCTGAAACCCGATTCCGGGCGGGTCGTTTTCCGTGGAGAGGACATCACCGGGCTTTCGCCCAATATCGTCTGCAGGCACGGGATCGCCAGGACGTTCCAGGTCACCCGCCCCTTCGGAACCATGACGTGCCTCGAGAACGTGGGGGTGGGGGTGATCAACAGCCCGCGTTCCGAATCAGACGGCAACTGGCGTGCAACGGCCCTGCATTACCTCGAAACCGTCGGCGTCGAAGACCTGGCCTTCACGGAAGCCAGGCACCTCAACGTGGTGCAGAAAAAGAAGCTCGAGATCGCACGAGCCCTCGCAACCAGGCCGAAGATCCTCATGCTGGACGAGGTGCTCGGTGGCCTCAACAGCCAGGAGATCGTTCAGGCTGTCGATTTTATCCGCAGGCTGCGCGATGAACTCCACCTGACGGTTTTCTGGATCGAGCATGTCATGGGTGCCATAATGAAGGCGGCGGAAAAGGTGATTGTGCTCGACCAGGGACAGCACCTCATGGAAGGCACCCCCGAACAGGTGGTTGCAGATTCCAGGGTCATTCACGCCTACTTGGGAGAATAACGGGAATGCTCGAGGTTTCGGGAATCGACGTCTTTCGCGGCGAAACCCAGGTGCTTTGGGAGATATCGATCCGGGTGCACCTGGGGGAGCGAGTCGCCATTCTGGGCAGCAACGGTGCGGGAAAATCCACGTTTCTCGCCGCGGTTACGGGGGTCCTTCCTCCACGGAGGGGTGACATCCTATTCAAGGGGGAATCCCTTGTGGGAATGAAGCCCCACCAGATTACGCAGCTGGGAGTCGCCGTGGTTCCCGAGGGGCGCCGAGTATACCGGGAGATGACCGTCGCCGAGAACCTCGAGATGGGAGCGTACCCCAAAAGAGGACGCGCGCAGTTGAAAAAGACCATGGAGCATGTCATGTGCATCTTCCCCGTGCTCGCCGGTCGGAGCAGGCAGCCGGCGGGCACTCTTTCGGGCGGAGAACAGCAGATGCTGGCCATCGGCCGCGCGCTCATGAGCCGTCCCGAACTGCTCCTCATCGACGAACTCTCCCTCGGACTCGCACCCCTCATCACCAAGGAGATCTTCCGGACCCTGGACAACCTTGCAGACGAGATCACCATCCTCCTGGTCGAACAGAACGTGGAACAGGCTTTGCGTCACTCGAAACGAGCCTACATTCTTGAAAGCGGCAGGCTCACGCGCAGCGGCATCTCGTCGGAACTCATGGAAGACGACGATATCCGGCGCGCTTACCTTGGTTTATAGCAGCGGAGAAATCAAAGATGGAAGCGGTTGTCATTGCGTCGGCGGTGCGCACCCCCATCGGGGGATACCTGGGTGCTCTGCGGGAAGTCCCCGCTTACCGGCTCGCCGCTCTTGTCCTCGACGAAGCCGTGCGACGGGCGGGAATCGATCCAGCCCGCGTCGATGACGTGATCCTTGGACAGTCCTACCAGAGCGGAGAATACGTGAACATCGCCCGCATGGCGCTCCTCACCGCCGGGTGGCCCGTGGAAGTCCCCGGAATCACCTTCGACCGGCGGTGCTGCTCGGGGCTGGATTCCATCTGTTTCGGCGCCATGAAGATCCAGTGCGGACATGCCGAAGTTGTCGTCTCGGGAGGCGTCGAAGCCATGAGCAGCGCCGAATTCTATGTCCCGGGCGAGTTCATGAAGTGGGGCATGGGAGGGAAACGGGATCCGAGGTGGGGCCTTATGCCCCGCGGCCACGGTTCGCTCTCCATGTGGGGGATTCCCTTCTTCGACAGGATCCAGCGCGCCAGGGTGATGTCTCAGCCCATCGAACGCTTCGGGGAACTCAATTCCATGATGAGTTGGGCGGAAGCAGCGGCAAAGGAGGAAAACATCACCCGGGAAGAAGCCGACCGCTGGTCGCTTCGGAGCCATCAGCGGGCATGTGAGGCCATCGATTCGGGCAGGTTCAAAGAGGAGATCGTACCGGTGCCGGTTCCAGGCAGAAAAGGACAGAGCCTGGTCATCGATACGGACGAACCGCCGCGCCGTGACACCTCCATGGAGAAACTGTCCCGCCTGCCCAACGTCTATGCGGACGGCATCTGCACCGCGGGGAATTCATCGAGCGAAAACGACGGCGCGGCCGCCGTCGTACTCATGGCCGAAACCAAAGCCCGGGAACTCGGGATCGAGCCGCTCGCCCGGCTCCGGTCATTCGCAGTGGCCGCAGCGGATCCTACGCTCACCTACCCCGCCGTGCCGGCCGCCGTGAACAAGGCTCTCGAAAGAGCCGGACTCACCATCGAAGACATGGACCTGATCGAGATCCAGGAGGCCTTCGCCGCCCAGGTCCTGGCGGATGCCAGGTTGATGAACATCAGTGAATCCGACCTGGACCGCAAGGTAAACGTCAACGGTTCCGGGATCTCCCTTGGCCATCCCATCGCGGCCACGGGAACCCTGAGAATGGTCACCCTGCTGTACGAAATGAAACGCAGAAACGCAACCTTCGGCCTGGAAACCATCTGTGGAGGCGGCGGACACGGGATCGCCGCCATCGTGGAACGCATACCTTCGTGGAATAAGTGATCCCCGGGAAGCGGGATCGATCTTTCCTTTCGTTTCATTCAGAAAGGGACGACAGGGATCCTCCTGCCGGAGCCATGCCCGTCGTCCCTTCCAACCTGTTACAGGAAGATCTTGCCGCCAGGCTTGCGGCTTGCCGACCGCGTGGGTTTTCCGCTTCGAAATTCCACCGACACGTCCCTGTTCCATTTCGCCGGACCGTGCTGCTTCCCGCCGGAAGCGCCTCGCACACCCTCGGTCTCCCTGGAACCCGCAGGACGGTTCCCGAACCTGCCGCTTCGATTGAGGCCCTTACCCGGCGACTTGTGAGTCCGCCCTATGTTCCCGCCTCTTCCGCCCGACCTGGTGAGCGCATGCTCCGGTTCGAGGCCGGGTATGACGTGCATCGTCAGGTTCTGCCCGATGTAGCGTTCGATGCGGTCGAGATAAGGCAGGTCGCCCCTGGACGCCAGAGAAATGGCTATACCCGATTCACCCGCCCTGCCCGTGCGGCCGATTCGATGAACATAATCTTCGGCAAAACGCGGAAGATCGAAGTTGATGACGTGGCTGATTCCCATTACATCGAGACCTCGAGCGGCCACATCGGTGGCCACAAGCAGCCGGATTTTCCCGCGGCGCATATTCAGCATCGTGCGGTTGCGCGCATTTTGCGTCATGTCTCCGTGAAGAGCCGCCGCCGAGTATCCCCGCGTGTTGAGATCGCGTGCCAGGCTGTCGGCATCGCGCCGGGTCGCGGAAAAGATGATGGCCCTCGTCACCGAGCTGTCCGCGCACAGGTGCTGGAGCAAACGGTTCTTGTGCTGGAGGTTGTCCGCCACGTGCAGTCGCTGTTCGATCTTGTCGTGAGTGATCTTCCCGTGAGCGACCTCGACTCTTTCGGGGTTTTTCAGCAGTGTCCGGGCCAACCGGGTCATCTCGCCACCCACCGTCGCCGCAAACAGGAGTCTCTGGCAGCCGGCGGGAATGGAACTCGATATCTTTTCGACGTCCTCGATAAAGCCCATGTCGAGCATCCGGTCGGCTTCGTCCAGAACGAACAGTTCGATCTCGGAGAGATCGATACAGCCCCGGCCCATGTGATCGAGCAGCCTGCCGGGCGTGGCGATGATCATGTCCGGAGACTGGGAGAGTGCCCGCTGCTGTTCGCGGAAGGGCATCCCGCCGAAAATGGCGACGCTTTTCACGCGCAGATACCTCCCGTACGTACGGGTAGCCTGGGTGACCTGGTCGGCCAGTTCGCGCGTGGGCGTAAGCACCAGGACTCGCGGCCGGCGCCGGCGGCCGGTCGAATCCAGGGACAGCCGCTGCAGCGCAGGCAAGACAAATGCCGCCGTCTTTCCTGTGCCGGTCTGCGCCGAAGCGATGACATCGAGACCTGCGAGGGCTTTGGGTATGGCTTCCGCCTGGACGGGTGTGGGTTGGTCATAGCCGCATTGGGCAAGGGCTTTCAGAATGGGTGCAGACAGCTTCAGTTCTATAAAAGTGTTCAAAAGCAGGTTCCTTGTCGTTTCCTCGAAGAACCGGGCGTTTTCAGCACAGGACGAAGATTGCTTCTCCACCCGACGCAAAACGCGCTGCCGGATCCCCGCGATGGAACGCACAGGCAGGCGGTTCGAGGAGGAAACTCGATCAGAGTTGAAAAAATTCTGGACTGCAGGGGAAAACCCGCGCCGAAAAGCGCCTGCGGCTGCAGCACAATGAGACGACATGCCTTGTACATCGTCGCCAACCAGAAAGTGCTGCCACAGTGGAAAGGCCGCTGAAGGCAAGGGGTCAGTGAACGATGGAGTTCGATGGCAGGACCAAAAAAAGAAGCGGTCCGCAAGACCGGTCCCGCCGAAGTCTCGCACAGTGTGGTCATTATACAGCCCTGCATTGAAAAGGCAAGCGGTTCTCCAAAAAACCGCCACATCGACGTGAATCGCAGTCTCATGGCAGCTTCCCTTCTATACTTCGTCTTCTTTTTCTTGACACATCATCGTGAATTTTTATACTGGGTGTATTTATTATGTCAAATCTGACATAATACGATCCGGCGACCCCGAGACAAGTGATCCGCGTGCGGCTTGAGGAGGTCGGCCGCTGCGGGGAGCGGGCATCGGGGGGGAAGCAGCGGGAAGTCGCCGGAGAACATCGGGGCGGGCGGACCGATGTGCGCGAGGTGGCGGGCCGGTTTTGCACCGGATTCCATGAACGTTTGAATGCGATTCCCTGACCAACGGCAATGCAGGAGGATTCTCGATGAAATTCAAGTCGGTCACCACGACCTGTCCTTACTGTGCATGCGGATGCGGGCTCGTTCTGGAGGTCATGAACGACAGAATCGTGTGCACTCAACCCTCCAAAACCAGCCCGTCGAACCGGGGCAAGCTCTGCATCAAGGGCTGGAACGTTCACGAATTCATTCAGCACCCTGACCGCCTCAAGAAGCCTTTGGTCCGCAAAAACGGGGTTCAGACGGAGACCTCCTGGGACGAGGCTCTCGGGTACGCGGCGGCAGAACTTCGAAGGATCAGGGAGAAACACGGACCCGACAGCATCGCCTTCCTGACGTCCGCGCGCTGCACTAACGAGGAGAATTACATTCTGCAGAAATTTGCCCGAACGGCCATCGGGACCAATAACGTGGACCATTGCGCGCGCCTGTGACATGCTCCGACCGTGGCAGGTCTTGCCATCGCTTTTGGGAGCGGAGCCATGACCAATTCTTTCGACGAACTGGAGAAGGCCGACTGCATCTTTGCCATTGGGTCCAACACCACCGTCGCGCATCCCATAGTGTCCACCAGGCTTATTCGAGCCAGGAGAGCGGGAAGCTCTCTGATCGTCGTCGACCCGAGAAAGACGCACATCGCCCGTGCGGCGACCATCCACGTCCAGCACAGGCTGGGAACGGATGTAGCGCTGCTCAACGGCATGATGCACGTGATCGTCAAGAACGGGTGGCACAACCGGGCATTCATCGAGGAACGCACAGAGGGGATCGACGCACTGATCGAGACGATCGAGAAGTATCCGCCGGAACGGGCGGCAGATCTCACCGGCGTGGACGCATCCGTCATCGAGGAAATAGCGGAACGCTATGCCACAGCGAAGGCAGGTTCCATCGTCTACTGCCTGGGTATCACTCAGCATGCCACCGCTGTGGACAACGTGAAAAGCCTGGCCAACCTGTCCATGCTCTGCGGGCAGATCGGCAGGCCGTCCACGGGGGTCAATCCCCTGCGCGGCCAGAACAATGTGCAGGGAGCCTGTGACATGGGCGGCCTTCCCAATGTCTACCCGGGGTACCAGGCAGTGACATCCGTCGAAAACCGGCAGAAGTTTTCAGAAGCGTGGCGCAGGCAGATGCCGACAAATCCAGGAATCACCATTATGGAGATGATGCAGGCATGTATCGACGGCAGGCTGAAGGCAATGGTCATCCTGGGGGAGAATCCCGTGGTGAGCGATCCCGACTCGAACCACGTCAAGCACGCTCTCGAATCCGCCGAGTTTTTCATGGCCATAGACATCTTTCCCACCCCCACCACCCGGCTGGCACACCTTGTCCTTCCGGGAGCCTCCTTTGCCGAAGCGGACGGCACATTCACCAGTTCGGAACGGCGTGTTCAGCGTGTGAGAAGAGCAGTGGAACCCATGGCAGGAAAGAGCAACTGGCAGATAATCCAGGAGCTGTCGACGCTCCTGGATTATCCCATGCATTACGAATCGGCGGAGGAGATCTTTGATGAAATGGCCTCTCTTACGCCATCCTATGCAGGGATGAGTTATCCGAGGCTGGATGGGAAAGGGCTGTGCTGGCCCTGCCCGACCCCCGACCACCCTGGAACGGCCTTCCTTCATGCAGGCCGGTTCACTCGAGGCCTGGGGCTGTTCCATGGCATCGAGTACAAACCGCCTCCCGAGATTCCCGACGCGGAATATCCGTTCTGGATGACGACAGGGGCCGAATTCGCCCATTACACCACGGGCACCATGACCCGCAGATGCCTCACCCTGGACATGGAAATGCCGGAATTGATCACCGACCTGCATCCCGGAGACGCTGAAGAACTCCAGGTCCAGGACGGCGATATCGTCAGGGTAAGCAGCCGCCGGGGATCGATTTTGTCCAGGGTCCGATTCTCCGACCGGGTGAAGCGCGGGATCATCTTTATGCCCTTTCACTTTGAAGAAGCGGCCGCCAACCTGCTCACCAACCCGGCGATGGATCCCATCAGCAAGACTCCTGAATACAAGGTGTGCGCAGTGCGCATCGAAAAGGCAGACCTGGCGGATCAACAGTCGTACAGTTGAAAAGAGCGCGTGACGGCAGGCAGGAAAGCGCACAGCGAAATCATCTCCCGGATGTTGCACGAGACCTGCATCCGGGAGCCTTTTCCACAGGTAGTGCGCAGGGTTCGGTTCCCCAGGCGGCACCGTATCGGCATACCTCCGTCCGGCGGCAGTTCGGCTCCAGAGGCTGGATTTTCGGTCCTTCTCATCAGTCCGTCCCCGGACAGTTGTCGCACAAAGGCGGAATACACCTGCAACAACGTCATTCACCAGGAAATGGGGTGTCAAAACCAGAGACCTTTATGGCACGATCTGCGCTTGGACTGGATTTCCGCCTTCGAGACTGTGTCGTAATTGTAGGGCCTGGGAGTGGATTTTTATGGTTTAATAGGAATAAAAAATAGGCAAATCGGAAGGTTATGTGGTATAGTGTAGCCCTGAGAGCAGGAGGAAAAGGGCTATGGCT
>JABUEY010000128.1 GCA_013314815.1 Syntrophobacteraceae bacterium | reverse complement strand
CAGCCCTGTGATGCAGTTCTTCGACTTCCAAAAAGTGAGGCATATAGTAGATTTGCAGAAGGGACTGAAACATGCGTGTGGCGGCACCTGACGCGGGGACGAATTTCAGGAATCGCCCTTCCCGAGCGGCCTGTTCATGCAGCAGAAGATATCGGTCGGCATCGAGAGACGATATGGTGTGAACACCGTCTTCAAGAGTGCAGGGTCTGTGGAGGTGAACAAAGAAGTCGGCTTTTCGAAAGATTTCTATCTGCTCGATCACCTGGGCTTCGGTAATTCCCAAGGAATCCATTTGTTGCCGGTCACGCTTGGTAAAATGAACCCCCTGCATAAAGCCCCTGCTCCAATCCCACCCGATTGCAGACTTATACACATGGAATTCCAGGCCCGGTGGAAATGTCGAAAGCACTTCCACCCATGCCCGGAAATACAGTTATTCCTCATTGTCATACCTGGCTGCAGGTATGCTCGTCTTTTTCATTATAATGGCAGCGGCATGCCCGGTCAAATCCCGTCGAGACCTCTCCGGACCGTCTATTTAGCGTAGGTTTCGATCTTCGCCTTGGACTTGAGCTGGTCGATGTACAGGCTCACCTGCTGATTCACCTTGTCCTGCTTGATATGCTGCTCGATCCGGTCCTTGATTTCGTCGTATCCGATCGTACCGGATTCCTTCTTGTCCGTCACCTTGATGATATGGTATCCGAACTGGGTTTCCACTACGTCGCTGACCTCACCCGTTTTCAGCGAGAAGGCGGTATCCTCGAAGGGTCCCACCATCTGGCCTTTTTGAAAGAAATCCAGGTCGCCTCCATTTTCGCTGCTGGGACACTCGGACACCTCTTTCGCAACCGCGGCGAAATCTTCCCCACCCTTTATCCGCTTCTGAACGGCGGCCATCTTTTCACGAGCCTTCGCCTTGTCGGCGTCGCTCGCCTGCGGGTCCGCCTTCACCAGTATATGGCTCGCCCTCACCATCTCGGGCATCTTGAACATTTCGGGGTGAGTATCATAGAACGCCCTGGTTTCCTCGGGACTGACCACCACCTTGCCTGCCACCTGCTGGTCGATCATCTTCTTTATCGCGAGGTCCTGAGAAAACTGCTTCTTGAGACCGTCCTCTGTGAGGTTCATCCTGGTCAATGCGTTCTTGAACTCTTCCTCGCTGGGAAACCGTTTCTTGATGCCGTCAATCTGCTTGTTGACCTCCTGGTCTTCCACCTTGACTCCCAGCTTGGCCGCTTCCTGCCTGAGGACTTCCCGTCCGATGAGGCCGTCCAGCACCTTCTTCTTCATATCCGTAACCTGGGCCTCGTCAGGAGTCTGCCCGGACATCTCCATCTGCCGCTCATAGCGGCTCGTTTCCGTTTCGTACTCGGCCATGGTGATCACGGTCCCATTTACCGTGGCCGCCCTGCCACCGGCATTCCCCTTGTCTCCTCCCTTCTTTTCCTCTTTCGAACCGGCATCCTTTTTCGCCGTATTCTTTGCTGCGGTCTCCTTCCTGGTTTCCTTTGCGGCGTCCTTCTCCGCGGCCTGAGCAGACGGGGCGAAACCGACCAGGGCCAAAGAAACACCTAAAATCATAACGAACCTTGCGCTGCTGTACTTCATACAGAATGCTCCTTGTTGGATGAATCAAAAAATAACCCACAAAGGTTACGGCTTATCCTCCGTGGGTTCAACCAGCGCCCTCATCGGTCGTCAGGAAAATCATGGCCGGTCAGGACATCAATGACATCGAAATATAACCACGTTATCAGTAAAGAGTCAACACGACTTATGAACCCGGGATCTTGTCCGCAAGTGCCGGATGTCTCAAGAAAAAAGCCATGCTCATCGCATGGCGTCGCGTGCGGAGATGGCCCGGCTTTCACAAGAAACCGAAAAGCTCCTGCACGACAAGAATGAGTACAAAAATCTAAAAGATGTAAATTCTACGACCAGCAGATAGACAGGGGCCATCCGGCAAACGAGTACCTCCGGTGCTTTTCACGCGAAGGATCGATGGCATCACAACATCATTCGGCATCACGACGAATTCCCGCGAAGGCAGGAACCCGGTCTAAGCGCGGATCGCGCCATAGAGATCTCTCCACCCGGGATTGCCTTGCTCTATCCACTCATCTTACAGGTTCTTTCCCATTTCTTGACACGTACAGCGTACCGTTCGACCCGCCTGCCAGGATGTATGCAAGAAACTGTTCCGCTACACCGTCAGCCTTCCTGGATTGCCGCCTTTTTGCAGGAATGACGTTGTTGCGGGAATGACGTTGTTGTAGGAATTCCTGGCTCGACCTGTTTTCATAGTTGGTTGTGACCCCACGGCTCATGGAAGTTTACCGAACAAATTGCATTACATTCTTCTTTTCAGGATGCGAAATACTGCAGGATATACCTGCCGGCCACGTAGACAATGAGCAGTCCCAGCACCAGCTTGATGTATTTTTGAGGGACGTATTTTTGAAGCCTTGCCCCGCAGTACATACCGACAAATCCACCCGCGCCGAACAGAAAACCCAGGAACCAGTCGGGCGCTGTCGCCATCCCTGTTTGAGCGGGAATCACGCTGTAGAAGAACACTCCCGCAATGGAGGTAAGGAAGGTGCCCATCAGGGCCGCGCCGGCCACCGTATACACGGGCAGATGAAAGACGGCGACACAGAAGGGTGCAATGATCGCTCCACCTCCAATTCCGTACGTTCCCCCAATGATTCCGACCACAAAAGCCAGGATGAACATGCCCACCGTGCTGAACGAGAAGCGCTGTCCCCAGAATTCGTATTCCACCCTGTTCAACGAAACGGAAAGGGTTCTGATGACGGCTTCCGGAGGCAGTCCGGCAGATATCTTTGCCTTCTGTTCATCTTTGACCCTGTTCATCTGCTGATTGAACTTCTCTTCGAGGGCCTTCATCTCCTTCTTGCCCCGCTGCGAGCGGGAAGTCGTTTCGTAGAAAAGACGAATTCCGATGTAGAGCAGCACGCAGCCGACGAACATCTTGAAGGTTTTGGGATCGGGCATGTACAAGACCCGAAGATAGTAGCCTATAAAAACCCCGGGCAATGTGCCGATGATCACTACCAGCGTGAGAGGCCATGCCATACGGCCTTCCTTCAGGTACCGGTAAACTCCACTTGGAATGGCGACTATGTTGTAGACGAAATTCGTGGCACTCACCGCTGGTGTGGTGAAATGGAGAAAACTCACCTGGAACGGCAGAAGCAGGAAGGCTCCCGACACTCCCGCCATGGACGTAAAAAACGAGACAATGAACGCAACCAGCGGTGGGATGAATACCCAGGTTTCCACTCCCGATACGGGAAACAAGACATACAGGAAGTCCATAGCTGAAGCCCCTCTCTCCAATCGATCTCCACGCCGTCGTCCCGCCGGCCAACCGCCGCCAGGCACTCCGTTCCGATCTTCCCTTTTCCGATTCAGTCCTTCACACCCGGGAAAGCCCCTTCTGTGAAGGAATTCCTTTTCAGAATGTTCCCTCTCGATGCTATTTAACCGCTGGAATGGGAAAAACCTGCGCGGACAATCGAGATTTTTTCGGATCATCCTGCAATCGCGTACCCGGACAATCGTCGCACAAAAGTGGAATACACCCACAGCAACGACATTTTCACCGCGACGACATTCCTGCAACAACGTAAGCGTCTTGCGGTACACCTTCGAAAGAGTGGCCCACCATGGCAAAACCAGCCCGTGAACCCCGGGAATCCATCGTGCGCAGGAGAGCAGCAGCGGCCTATGAGAGAGAACGACTCAGCAGTTCGGGTGTGAGCCTCTGGGGAAGCAGGGCCAGGTGATCTTCCTCGGTCTGGGCAACACCCTCATTCTTTGCGGTAAGGACGTCCTGATGTCATCGAGCCTTTGCGTGAAAAGCACCGGATGCCTGAAAAGCACCGGAGGTACTCGTTTACCGGATGAACCGAATCATCCGGGTTTGACTGGCGAAGATTCTATCTGCGCGCTTCGTAGAATGCGCGTCGCCATTCAAGAAACCGCCGTTCCGTTATGGCGGTGCGCATTTGAGCCATGAGATCCAGGTAGTGGTGCAGGTTATGGAGCGTGTTGAGCCTGTACGCGAGCAGTTCTCTCGACATGAACAGGTGGCGAAGATAGGCCCTCGAAAATCGCCGACACGTGTAACAGGAGCAACCTTCCTCGACGGGTCGCGGATCGTCGGAATACTGGCTGTTCTTGATTTGGATGCTTCCTGTGGATGTAAACAGCATCCCGTTTCTTGCGTTGCGGGTGGGCATAACACAGTCGAACATGTCCACTCCAAGACGAACCCCTTCCACCAGGTCTTCCGGTGTACCGACTCCCATGAGATACCGCGGTTTATCCATCGGCAGTTCAGGGGTGATAGTTTCGAGAACCGCCAGCATTTCCTCCTTGGGTTCGCCCACGGACAGGCTGCCGATGGCATATCCGTCAAATCCTGTTTCGGCCAGACGTTCCAGGCAGGAGCGCCTGAGGTCCACGAAGACGCTCCCCTGAACTATGGCGAACAATGCCTGATCCGGCTTGTGGTGCACCGCCTTGCATCGTTTAGCCCACCTGAGGGATCGTTCCACCGATTCAGACGCATATGTCCGGGACACAGGGTAGGAAGTGCATTCATCGAAAACCATGGCAATGTCGGACCCCAGGTACCTCTGGATCTCCATGGAGGTTTCGGGGCTGATCTTGTGCCTTGATCCGTCGATGTGAGATTGAAAAACGACTCCGTCTTCTTCGATCCTGTTGATCCTGGCGAGACTGAAAACCTGGAATCCGCCGCTGTCCGTGAGGATCGACCTGTTCCAGTGCATGAAAGTGTGGAGTCCTCCGAGCCTCGAGATCCGTTCGGCTCCCGGCCGCAGATACAGGTGATACGTGTTGCCCAGGATGATTCGAGCCCCGAGATCCTCGAGTTCTTCAGGGGTAAGACTTTTCACCGTTGCCTGGGTCCCGACAGGCATGAATACGGGTGTTTCCACCATCCCGTGGGAGGTCTTCAGTCGACCGCATCGTGCTCCACATTCGGAGTCGCTCGAAACAAGTTCAAAAAGCACTGCTGTATACCTCGAAATTCTGCATGAAGGTTCGGAACGCAAACGTGATCCTGCCGACGTGCCCGCACGTAATAGTCGGTGACGGGGGCTGGAGTCAGAGAATCAGCATGGCATCGCCGTAGCTGAAGAAACGGTATCGTTGACGGATGGCTTCCCGGTAGGCTTCCAGGATCCTGTTCCTGCCGGCGAAGGCGGATACGAGAAGCAGGAGTGTGGACCTGGGCAGATGAAAGTTGGTGATCATGGCATCGACGACCCTGAAACGGTAGCCGGGGTAGATATAGTGGTTGCAGAGGCCCGAATAGGGAATGACGCGCCCAAATTCCAGCGCAAGCCACTCAAGCGTGCGAACCACCGTCGTGCCCACCGCCACAATCCGTTCGCCTTTCTTTCGGGCTTCTTCAATCGTTGCGGCTGAATCTACTTCCACTTCTATGTATTCGGGATGCATGAGATGCTCGCGCACATCGGACACCCTGATGGGAGCAAAGGTGCCGTAGCCCACGTGAAGAGTGATGCGAGCCATCCGGACACCCATATCCAGGAGACGGTCAAGGAGGCCGGCCGAAAAATGGAGACCCGCCGTGGGGGCAGCAACGGCGCCCGGCTTGCGTGCATAGACCGTCTGATAGGCGCGGGAGTCGTCAAAAGGCGTGTGTCTTTCCTCCTGCCGGATGTAGGGAGGAAGAGGTACCTCGCCGATTCTTGACAGGATTTCCAGCAGAGGCTGACTGCCGGAAAACTTTACGAAAGCCGTGCCATTGACGGGAGAAGACGCAATCCGGGCCACGATTCCATCCCGCAGCTCGATGAGCGAGTCTCTTGCCGGGCGCTTGGACGACTTCACGAGGCAGCAGTAGCCTTCCTCCTCAGCCCTGTCGGCTGGCTTGTACGGATCCGTGACCAGCAGCTCGACCCGCCCTCCCGTGTCCTTTCGCCCCACGAGCCGTGCCGGAACGACGCGGGTGTCATTGATGACCAGCAGATCCCGCGCCTTCAGGCACGATCCGATCCGGTCGAAGGTACGATGATCGAAAGCCGCACCTGCCCGGTCGAGCACAAGCAGGCGCGACTGCTCCCTCATGCCTGATGGCACCATGGCGATAAGTTCCTGCGGGAGTTCGTAATCGTACCGGTTCAAGTCGTAGTCGACCGGATTTTTAACCGCCATGTTGTCGACCCCAGTAGACGAAAAGGAGCCCGAGCAGCATGAGGACGCCTCCGAGGATTCTGAGGTAATGGCTCGGAGCCCTGATAACCTGCTGGAGCCATCTCTTTAGATGTTCCGGGGTGGCCAGGTACGGCAGGCCCTCGAAGAAGCAGATCAACCCCAGCACAGTGAGCAGATAACCCTTGGACATGGCATTCCACTTCCTCTCAAGATATCATTTTGGTTGCAATAAGATTGCTTAGCATATATTCACTTTTTCCAGCAGACCCGCAAGGCGGTATTGGATATTATCGAAGATAGATTGTATCATTGGACAGCCCGGGAAGACAAAGTCTTTCACCATTGCGGTTCGATGCCGGGAATGAAGGAGCGTTCGAATAGCTTCGCCGCTTTGGGCTGAGGATTGAGGAGTAACTGTCACCGGAGCCGAATCGGGTTCTTGCGGCAGGCCGATGACCGCAGAGGTGAGGTTGAAGCCGAGGGGAAGACAATGCCGTCGAGTTGGGTGGAGATAGATCTTTCGGCCCTGCGTCACAACTTTTTCCAGGCGAAGAACCGCATGTCGTCGAAGACCAGGATCCTGGGAGTTGTGAAGTCGGATGCGTACGGGCACGGAATGATCCCGGTTGCCCGCGAGCTGGCGGCGTGCGGAGCCCATTTTTTTGCAGTAAGCAAATTCTGGGAAGCAGCGGAACTCCACGCGGTGAACCTTGGACTTCCTATCGTGGTCCTGCTGGGCGTCGAACCCGCTGAAATGGTAGAAGCAGTCGCCATCGGCGTGCGCCCGGTAGTGTTTCGCATGGACCACGCGAAGGCGCTCAGCCGGGTTGCCTGCTCGCTGAACAAACAGGCCATCGTTCACCTCAAGGTGGATACGGGCATGGGCCGGCTTGGCGTTCCCTGTGCGGAAGTCGAATCTTTCCTCGATGAACTGATCCGCCTGCCGGGGATCCGCATCGAGGGCATCCTGTCTCATTTCGCCGTTGCCGACGAAAGTGACAAGTCCTACTGCGAACTGCAACTGGGCAGGTTTCGCCAGGTTCTGCAAACGGCGGCGGCCCGTGGCCTTTCCGTCTACGGGCACATCGCCAACAGCGCCGGGCTGCTCGATCTGCCTCATGCCCACTTCCAGCTGGTCAGGCCCGGCATCATGCTCTATGGTTCGCCTCCTTCGGACGAACTTCTTCAGCCTGCAGACCTTCGACCGGTGATGCATTTCAAGTCCACCATCCTGCACTTGAAGAACGTCCCGGAAGGTCAACCCATCGGCTACGGAAGGACCTACGTAACCCGGAGGCCCTCCCGCATCGCGACGGTACCCGTCGGCTACGATGACGGATACTCGAGGCTTCTTTCCAACCGTGGCCAGGTCCTCGTTCGAGGCAAAAGGGCTCCCGTGGTCGGGCGAATCTCCATGAACATGATCACCGTCGATGTCACCCATATTCCGGAAGCGGCGGAAGACGACGAGGTCGTTCTCCTTGGGTGCCAGGAAAAAGAATGCATAACGGGCGAGGAAATCGCCGCACTTTGCGGAACCATAAGCTACGAAATCTTCTGCAGTATCGGGCGTAATCGGTACAAGACGTTCTTGAATGCGGGAGCATCCGGGCAATGAGGAAAAAAGAAACACCGCGGAGACGCGGGCGCCGTGGAGGCACCCGCCACCCGGTTTCCGGCCATGGACGGTCCGCCCGCCGATTCGCCGCCGGTACGTGATCATCACCGTAAGACAGTACAAAGAATTCAGAAGAAATCATCAGAAGAAATCAAAGGAGGATCTCCCTAAGATGTCTATTGTTCGAAGCCGGATCGTCCGAATGCTCTCCGGAGCCATAGCCCCGCTCATTGACCATGCGCACACCTCTTCCGCCGGCAGTGTTCAGGTTGAACTGGAAATACCCAAGATTCCGGAACACGGAGATTTCGCCACCAATGTCGCGTTGACCCTGACTCGAATCCTTAAGCGCAACCCGAGAGAGATTGCGGCTCACGTCGTCGAGGGACTCAAAGACGAGAGCGGTCTGCTGGAGCGGGTTGAAATCGCGGGACCCGGTTTCATCAATCTTTTCGTCAAGCCTGCGGCCTGGCACGACATTCTGCGAGAAATCCTGTCGGATCCTTCCGGGTACGGACGCACGGACCTCGGCAGGGGGAAACGGGTGCAGGTGGAGTTTGTGAGTGCCAACCCGACGGGCCCACTGCATATCGGGCACGGACGAGGAGCCGCCATCGGAGATGTTCTCTCCAATGTACTCGAAGCCTGCGGCTACCGGGTAGACAAAGAATACTACATCAATGACGCGGGCAACCAGATGGATACTCTCGGCAGGAGTCTCTACTATCGTTACCAGCAGCAGATCGGAGAATCGTTTGATTTCCCCGAAGGACATTACCAGGGGGAGTACATGCGGGAACTCGCCGGGGAATTCATCAGGGAATCGGGAGATCGCTACAGAAAAGCGCCTCTTGACGAAGTGTTACCGGTCTTCACCGCATTTGCGAGCGAGAGGATACTCAACGGAATCAGGGAAGATCTGGAGGCTTTCGGAATCGGATTCGACCAGTGGTTCAGCGAAAAGAGCCTCCATGAGAAAGATGCCATCCGGACGACCATTGAAGAGATGGCTTCCCGTGACTACATCTACATTCATGAAGGAGCCACGTGGTTCAGGAGCACGGCGTTTGGAGACGAGAAAGACAGGGTGGTGATCAGGGCCAACGGCGTGAGTACTTATTTTGCGGCGGATCTCGCCTACCATAAGGATAAATTCGACCGCGGCTACGAGATGGTGGTGGACATCTGGGGAGCCGACCACCATGGATACGTGGACCGGATGCTTGCGGGAATCCAGGCGATGGGTCGTAAGCGCGAGGATCTCAGAGTCATTCTCGTGCAGCTGGTGAATCTTCTGCGAGCAGGAAAACCCGTGGCCATGTCCACCAGGGCCGGAGAATTCGTGACCCTACGCGAAGTCATCGACGAAGTAGGAAAGGACGCAGCTCGATTCATCTTCCTTACCCGCCGCACGGACAGCCCCCTGGATTTCGACCTGGACGTCGCCAAGATGCAGAGCAACGATAACCCCGTCTTTTACGTCCAGTATGCCCACGCCAGGCTGTGCAGCATTTTCGAAGTTGCGGGGGAGAGGGGGATCCCGTGCGACTGGCTCGAAAGCGGGAACCATCCGCCCCTCGATGCACTCACGCTGCCCGAAGAACTCGAAATCATCAAGTTCCTGGGGGAATACCCCGAGATCATCGCAGGCTGTTCCGCTTCCCTCGAGCCGCATTTCATACCCTACTACCTCCACGAACTGGTTTCCCTGTTCCACAGGTACTACAACCGGAACAGGATTGTTGGAGACGATCCCGAACTGACGCAGGCACGCCTGGTCATGGCTGCCGCGGTGCGCGAAGTCATTCGTAACGCCCTTGAACTTCTTGGAGTCGATGCTCCTCGAAAGATGTAACCGTGCCGAACCGGGAAGAAGACGTGAAAGATCCGCCCAAGTTGTCTCAGAGCCATCTTCGCCGGAGTGAGACCCGGACGAGTCGGAGGCGGTTTTCATTTGAACTGACCGTCCCGCAGCTTGCAGCAGGCTTGGCAGGCCTGGTACTGTGCCTGTCCTGGATGTTCGTTTTCGGCATCCTTGTCGGGAGAGGAGTGCCCCTGGCAGGCCCGGATGAAACGTCCTTCCGTGCCGAATTTTTCCGTTTCCTCGGTCTGGACCGGGATGTGTCGCAGCCCCGTCAGAATGTCGCTCGAACCTGGCATGAACCCAAGGACATGTTGGAATCGCTTACCTATTACGAAGAACTGGCTCAAAAAGGTGCAAAATCGTCCTCAGCGAGTCTCACCCAACAGCCTGAAGCTTCCAGGAACGCGGCAGCGCTGGAAGATCCCGCAAAGGAAGCGAAAACTTCAGCCGCCACCGTCATGCCGCCGGCTGAGCCGGCTGCACTCGCACAACGGGAGAAATCCCCTCCCCCGAAAACCCCTCGACCACCATCGGCGGTTGAAACACCCGGAGAACATTTTACCCTTCTCGTTGCATCACTGAAAGAAATGGAGAACGCTCAACGCCTCATCGAACAACTCAAGTCAAAAGGCTACGAACCTCGCCTCCATTCGATCAACCTCAACGGCGGCGGGAGATGGAACCGGGTCCTCATCGGTTCCTTTCAGACCCGGGAGGCTGCTCTTAAGTTTGCAGCCGACTTCAACAAGAAGGAACACATGGAAGGACTGGTCATCAGGGAATCCAGCGAGTGAAACCGGCCCACAACAACTCCTCCCAGCATCTGCTACCCGTCCACTCAACTCTCCCCCCGGACCCCTACCGAGAATTTTCTCGGTCCATCCGGCAAACTTCCATGAGCCGCGGGCTCACAAACCCAACATGAAAAGAGGTCGAGCCAGGAATTCCCACAACAACGGCATTTCCACAACAACGGCATTCCCACAACAACGTGATTCGGCATCACAACGTCTTTCCCGCAAACGGCGGGAATCCAGTCTATGCGCAGATCTCGCGATAAAGATCTCTTCACCTGATATTGCTTTGCTCTATCCATCTTATTTTCCACCCTCTTTCCCATTTGCGGGAAT
>JABUEY010000127.1 GCA_013314815.1 Syntrophobacteraceae bacterium | reverse complement strand
AGGAACGTGTTCTCCCTGCTGACCCTTGGATTGTTGATGTGACTGAAATTCTTCATATAACCGACACTGGTAATCCCGTCCTCCTGGAACATGCCCGCATTCACCGCGGCCACCAAGTCATGATTCCGGCACCATTCCTTTATGGTCATCCTCTGCCTCCCATGTTCGGAAGCGGCCAGGAGCCTGAACGAATAGTATTTCGGATCGATCCTGACAACGGTAATGCCGGCTGCCGATGAATCCTGGCTGAAAGGGGAAGCAAACTCACCCACATAAAGTCCGACGGCCACTTCGCGCCATGGACCCGATTCAGTGTAGCTTCCGACGGGCGAAGGTCCCAAGGCGCCAAGAAGACACAGGACAAGCATCCCCACGACGATCCAAACCGCGAAAAAGACACGGTTGTGAATGCCCGGCGACCACGGGGCAATCCCAGGAAACATCCTGTTACTCATTTGGACGCCTCGAGAAATACAGCAATGCGAACCGTATCCAGGGGCAGGTTCCACATGCGCCCCGGAACCCAGGCAGCAAAAAAGGACAACTTGTCAGGCAGGGTAGAAGCATGGCGATATCTATCTCCACGCGTATTTTCGTCGCTTTGACCGGCAGTGTAAAGAGCATTTTTTTAAGTGTCGGGAAAACGCCTGAGACCAGCCGGATTCGCATGCCTGCAGGGTTGACTCGGCGGGAAATGGTCGGCAAGGGGGAGAGAATGCGGATGCGCACTCCCGCACGGTTGACTCCCTCCCGCGTTGACTTTTTCACTCTCCTTCAAAAAAAGGTTCATGCGTCAAACCAGTTTCTCCAGTGCTTTTCTCGCATCCGGTGCCTTTCACGCATCGGGCCAACCTCAGCCTTTCGCGCAGAGGACCGACGGCATCACGAAGTCAGTCGGAATCACGACGTCACTCCGTATCTCAATGTCATTCGGCATCCCAACGTCATTGCTGCAGGAAGGATATTTTTGTAGGAGTGTTGTTGTGTGGAAATGAAGTGGTTGTAGGAATAAATTCGTATAGGAATACAGCTGTATAGGAATAAAGTGGTTGCAGGAATAACGTTGATGTGGGGGACGTTGTTGTGTGTGTATCCCACCTTCGTGCTACGGCTGTCCGGGCTCGGAGGGCAGGCGTTTGCCGGAAGAACTTTCAATGAAACTGCCGACGGATCTCATCGCCGGCAGGATATCACCCTAGTCTGACTGCCGAAATTCCATATCCAGGCCAGTGCTTTTTTCAGCTGACTGGCGGCTTTCTTCCTCGAAGAATCGTCGCCACGAACAGGGCAAGGAAGAGAACAAAAAGAACCTGCCCGATCCACGATGCGCCGCCTGCCAGTCCTCCAAACCCGAATACTCCCGCCAGAACGGCAACAAGAACAAAAATCAGCGGCCATGAAACCATCGAAACCCTCCTGTAGTGCTGTCAAATCATTCAATCAATTAAACGAACCAGTTAACCCTTTAACAAAGAGCCGTTCTAATAAAACAATCTTTCTTCTATATGATGTTAAGAAGTTCGGGTTGTTTGTCAACTTGGATGCATGCCGCATGGACGCGCACGGGGCCGGACCAGAAATGGGCGGATCAGGGGCGGTAGTAGAGCGAATAAAGGCGGCTGTCCTGGACGCCCAAATGGTACAGGAGCAGAATCAGGTGATTTTCGAAGGATGCACGCAGGATACCGCGGGTAAGATATCTTCTTGAAGACGTCACCAAGCTGTCGGGATGCATCCGGACGGCTCCCCGGGGTCTGCAGTTGCGGACGAAGTCCACATCTTCGAGCAGGTAGCGATTCTTGAATCCTCCTGCCTTCTGGAAAATCTCTCGCCGGCAGAATATGCCCTGGTCTCCGTAGGGAAGTCTGAATACCCGAGTCCTGAAGTTGGCCCAGGCGGCGATCCTGTCAAGAGTGGGTGTGGACGGCTGAAAAGCCAGCCTGAAGCAGCCCAGGCTTACGGCCGGATCATCGAGAACGCTTCGTACGGAGTAGCAGAAATTATGCGGGGGAATGCTGTCGTCGTGAAGGAAGAGAAGCAAATTTCCCGAAGACAGATCGGCACCGTGGTTCAACTGGATGCCCCTTCCCCTGGGAGCGACGATTCGGCGAATTCGATTCCCGATGGGTTCCTGTTCCCTGTGCTGACCGTTTTCCCCTTGAACCACAATGACTTCGTCGTCCGGCCAGAGTTCGCACGCGATCCTGTCCAGGAAGGAACCGAGTCGGCTCATCGGGTTCAGAGTGGGCACGATAATGGAGAGTCGGTCCGCCAGGAAACGGGTGTTCGACAGGAGGAGCAGATCACCGGGCCGATCGATGTCGGTTCTTGTCCTGAGTCTTCTGAAAGGGATGCACGACTTCTGAAGAAGCCTTTCGGTTCTCGCTCCCACATCGGCGGTTCCCCATTCAGAATGTTGGAAGATTAGAGGGCATTGGTCTTTCAGGCCGATGAGGTAGAACCCGCCGTCCGCCGCGGGGCCGATCGCCGAATATCCATCGGCCAGGGCCTGGAAGGCTTCCCGCAGGTCGGAAGGTTCGATGTCTGCGACATCGCTTCCAATAAGCACCCTGTGCGGATATCCCAGCTGCGATGTGTATCGAAGGGCGGCCTTCATCCGTCCACCCAGGTGTTCGCCCTCCTGGTGAACGACTTCCCAGGGTCCGGGGAATTCCGCAACGATCTGTCCAGCGCTGCTTTCGGGAGTGCAGAACAGGAAAATGCCGCAGTCGGGGTTCGAGCGTTTGAAGTCGGAAGCAACTCCAAGAGTCCTTCGAAGCAGCCTGTGGTAGATGGCGGCTGCTTCCTGCGGGCCCAGGGCGGCGGCAAGGCGTGACTTGACCTTCCCCGGCTCGGGATAGCGCATGAAGACAAGGAGAGCCTTCCGCGAAACCGGGTTTGACGTGCCCTGCGTACCGGGGGGAGAACGAAGCCCTATGTCCATGATGTCCTCAGTAGGCCAGGCTTCTGAGCGACCTCATGATGAGTGTAAAGCCCATGGCAAGCATGCCCATGAGTCCCATGCCGCATGAAAAGCCTGCAAGCAGAACGGGGGCGTATTGTCGCCACGACAGGCCGAATTTTTTGGAAAAGTAGTACTTGCCCACCAGGGCCCCGATGATCTCGAGGAAGATCCCGTGCGGCGTCGACTGGCCCAGGCCTCTTGTGACGCCGTAGATGAGCATCACGGGAAGCTTGAGAGCCGTCAGGATCCAGTAGGTCAACACTCCCAGGCCGAACCCCCAGGCCGCATAGTCCACCTTCAGTGCCTGGAAGAAGGGGGAGTCTCCTTCGAGCGTGGCGCTTTGGAGGAGCAGCGTGTTCAGTGCCTGGAGGTGCCACAGTTCCTGGGCATAGGGGTACTGGGCGGAAGGTATCGGCGCAAGTCGCCATATGTACTGGGAAAAGAGAAGGCTTGCAATGAGTACTACCGGCAGAACAAGGATTTCCGCCTTGATGATGCTTCTAAAACTGGTGCCGGTGAGTTCGATCTCGCGCCATCGCACCGTCGCCTTTCCATAGTTGTGAAAAGGGATGGGAGCATACCAGATGCCGATTCCCGTATATCCGAAAAACTTGGATGCGGCGATGAAACTCGCTTCCCTCACCATGGGAAGGCTGACGAACTGGCCGGCGATCCCTTCCATTCTTGCGGAGACATAGGAGATGATGGGTGTGTAGAGAAACCCGTAGGCGACGAGGAATATCCAGGGAAATCCGGGGACGAGCCAGGCCGAAAAGATGATGTAGGCCGTGGTGGAGACGATGTAAATGGCAATGGCGATCCACACGCTGAAGTCGCCTCTGCCGGGCGGAGGAGAAAAAAGCGCCTGAAATCGGCTCTTGAAAGTGCCCTGGTATTTGCGTTTGAAGCTGAAGAACACGTGGATGATTCCTACGGCCGCTATGGCCAGCCCCAGCCCGATGCCGAAACTCATGTAAAAATCGAAGTTGTTGGCAAAAACGGTATCGACGGTTCCCATGCCCTTGTGCCAACGATGGAGGATTCCGTGCTGGTAAAGGATCGGGTTGGCGACGAGGGTGATGATGAAGCCGATGCCTCCCCCGATGACCGCCCAGAAGGGAAGAACCATGCCGAGAAACAACAGGCCGAGGTCCAGCTGTATCCCGGTGGCTACGGCCGGCAGAAAATCTTCCGTAACGTGGGTGAGTTCAATCCACGGTATGGGAAAGAGGCGTATGGGTTCGGAAAGGATCACGCCGGAGGCCGCGGGAAGCAGGACGTACAGCGCTCCGAACGCCAGGCCGATCATGCCTCCAATGGAAAAGACCCTCCACTTCCAGCTCGTTTCGTCCCGCTGCGTGGACTCGGCCAGGGCCATATTGCCCAGAGCCCCGACGGGAGCCATCGGGAACGGGAGCTTTTCGACGTCGGAGGTCAGACGGTAGAGGGCGTACCCGAGGCCGAAGTGGTCGACGGCGGAGATGAGTTCGAATCCCACCATGAGCAGGATGGGCACGAGCCAGTCCCGGTGGAAGAAGGTCCTGTCCACGAGGGAGTCGGATCCGGGCTGAGGAGCGATCCAGGTGGGTATGTGTTCGACCAGGCCGAGCATTCTGGCGGCTTCCGACTGCACGAGATACTGGTTCCACAGGAGTCCGGAAAAAGGGGAGGCCAGGGCGGCTCCCGCCATGTAATACAGCACGAAGATCTCCTGCTGGCGCAGTCGGGTGTAGGCGCGCTTGGCCACCTCCGCGAACAGGATGATGGTCACCCAGCGTGCGGCCGGACCGATGCCGGTGCCGATGACCAGTCCGAGGTACATGGAACCGGGCATCATCAGAAAGCCGATAAAGATCGCCCCGATGATGGATTTCCAGCCAAAGCCTTCTTCGAACTTCTCGGGTGGCTTGAGAAGATCTCGGTATTCTTGGAGTTCCTTATCCTCGTACATCACGATCCTCTAACTGTTGATCCATGACCGCCAAAGACCTTTCCTCGACAGAACGGCGCGCATTCCTTTGTCATAGACTCACAGGTTCTCCACGGCATCCCCCATCCCGGCACACGCCTAAAGAGGAAGAACATGGTAGCTGATTGGAGTGAACAGGCCCACGATGAGCCAGATGATGGCCATGAGCATATCTCCCACGATCATCCCTATGAATGCCCGCCTCACTTCCTTGTACTGGTTCGCTCCACCGTATCTCAGCACGATCGTGTTGCTCAGCCACCCGATAAAAAATCCGAACCACAGGATCTGCATGGCTGAACTGTAGGTGGTCAGGTAGCCGATGGGGTGAAGCGGCCACCAGATGAAATGGTGATAGCCGAGGGCGAGCAGGGTCATGACTCCGGCGCCTATGACCGTAAAAATCATGCTCCATCTCTTGGCTTCTTCCGGGTGATTGAGAAGCTGGGCCACGTTTTCGTGCACCCTGCGGCTGGTGGCGAGAGCCCAGTCGTCGGGCAGGGCGCTCGCTCCGTACTTGTAGTAGAGTGCAAGCATGGCCACGAAGGAAACCATGACTCCCAGCAGGACGGCCCATATGATTCCCCAAAGGAAACGGTTTGCCGGGCGGCTGCCTTCTGAAAGTTTCGACGCATGAAAAAGGGAGGGCATGAGAGACTCCCTCATGTCCAGGAAAGTCACCTTCTGCACCACCATGCTCATATACAGGGTGGCGGGTGCGATGATCCGTGTATCGAGAAAGGAGAGAAATCCATCGACAGGGGCAAGGGTGAGAGTGAAATACGGAAGGCCTCCCTGGCAGATGAGCCTCGATGCCACCAGTTGAAGCATGAAGCACACGCCCAGGAAGAGGAGGGTCGAGAAAAGGTCCATGCCGAAAAAATTCAGCCAGAGGGTCATGCCCGCTGTTCCCGCAAGGAAGAGGTAGAGGGACGGCCGGGGCGGAAGGATTCCGTGGAACTCGCCCGAAACCTCGCCCCGTTTGAACACCGACTTCAGTACGAGCCATATGTGCTGCCTGGCCAGCCACAGGATAAAGAAGAAGAAAGCTCCGAAGGCTCCCACCATCTGCATCTCCTCGACCTTCGCGATCACCGGTCCGAAGGTCGTGCCCAGGGCGGCGGCGGGGAGCCTCCAGCCCAGCTCCTTGAGAACCCCCGGCAGGAGGCCTCCGATCAGAAAGAACGTCCACAGACTGAACGAAACCTGCTTGGAAGCCAGATAGGCAAACCCGATGAAGGCCGGGTAGATGTAGATCTTCATCTTGAAGTATCCCGAGAGCAGTCCTTCTCGAGGGATGTAGGGCTGAGCCAGTATCAGGGTGGGAATCTGGGGCACCTGCGGAAAGTAGGTGTGAAGACCGTTCAGGGTATGAAGCATGACGGGTATGCTCAGGCCGATGAGGAAATAGGTGTGAGTGAAGAACCTGAGGATACTGCCGGATTCCGATTCCCGGCAGAGGATTTCGGGGACTCGGAGCAGCGGGAAGTTCATCTTCTCGTTTTCGATCCACTGGTGGGAGAAGATGCCGACCATGCCGAGCATTGCGGTGTAGACGAGCACGATGAACAGGCCCCACCACAGCATGGGAAGGATCCAGACGGACCAGGGAATGAGCCTGAGTATTTCCCACCAGCTGAGATCCAGCCCGCCCGGCGTGCCTCCGTACACGGACCTCACCGTTTCCGGATCGCTCGGGAACAGGGATTCGGGAAGAAGAGGCAGAAGCAGCTGCCCGAGTTCACTGACCGATGTTCCCAGCCAGCCGGGTGTGGTGATGTTGATGATGAACGTGCGCATCAGTCCGGTGTAGGCGATACCGGTGCCTGCCGTTACCATGGACCAGATGAGCAGCAGTTCGAAGAAATTCAGGCGCCATTCTTTTCCGAAAATCGACAGGACGGGATTGACAGCGACAAGAAGAAAGAGAAGGCATCCGAAGGCTGCCAGGGGAAAGTGCCCGCCGGCCAGGGGGCTGTTCTGGAGCCTGACATTGTTGAACGGGGTAAAGGCACAGCAGATCACAACGAGTACGAGGCCGATAAGGATCGCCGGCAGACGCAGTCGGGCTTCTTTCATGGACGAGAATTCCTTCGGAACGCGTTCAAAGCGGAAGTCTGGGACTTCGACTCCAGGTGATCATCATGTTCCGGTCGCCCCGGGCGGCCTGTAAACTGGACGGCTCTCCACTGGAACCCGGTGCGGGTGTAAAGTGGAGCATACCTTGGATTTCCGTTCTTGTCGTGGTGTTCGAGTTGCGTAACGGTGACGCTTCATGAGAGGTCGGAACCGTCTTGCACACTCGTCACAGCGCCGCGGCCCGGGATGGGTCTCCCTGAGCGAAGACGGACTTGGTGTCGGCGTCCAGGAGCCGCCACAGGAGCATCTGTTTGCGCAGTGCCTTGATAAAATTCTTGTTTGCCCGAATCCATGCCGACCGCTCGCCCGACAGGCGGGTCATGGCAAGGGAGATCTCGAGATAGCCCGGGTTGTCCTCCGAAGGACAGCAGTGGAGCTGAAGTCTTTGCTTGATCCCGAAATCGAAGGGAGCCAGCCATACGTTGGTGCGGAGCAGCAGGCAAACGGGCATGGGCATCTGGCCCGGCCGGACATGGGGTTCATCGGCATCCATGTATGTCTCATCCACGATGAAGGCTCCGTGGGCCACGTCCTGGTGAGCCTTGTAGAAGGCGTTCAGGAAGTTCATGATGCCGGTTTCTTCCTCGCCTTTGAGCAGGAACGGCAGGTTCATGTACACGGTGTCCTTCACGGGATCGGGAAGTGTCCAGGAACGGTTGACGTCGGGCATGGCCATTTCCGCCGCCACTCGAGCCGGGTACAGGGCGGCCAGGAAGACCACGGAGAAGACCAGGAACATGCAGGCAACGCTGGCCATGGACGAGTAGTTGAAGGTTAGCTGGGAAAAGAGGGGGGTATTTCCGAGGAACTTGGCGCTCAACTGCGCCAGGATGTACCCGATCACGGTCGATAGGACGGCCAGCGAAAGCGCTTCGACGATGAAAAGAAAACCGACGTGAGTGGGAGCCAGGCCGACCGAGGTGTAGGTCGAGATCTCGCGCTGCCTCTCGTGCACATGCCCGATCATGGTGTTGAGCGTGATAAAGATCACGATGAGAATGGGAACGATGAGGTTGGCGACTCCCTGGTAGCGCAGGGTCGTGCTGGCGCTGTGAAACCATGTGCCGTCTTCGCCCACGAAAAGGGGAAAGGCAAGCCAGGAAGAGAGTTCATCCGCGATTTCGATGGGTTTGGAATGAGGCAGAATGGAAATGGTTCTCAATGTGCCGCCGTACTGGAGGCATGTTTCGAGGGGAATGATCACCGTTCTGACCGCGCTCGCATACCGGAACCGCTCGGCCTGGGGCAGAAGTTCCTCGCCCGCCTGCATGGCCTCGATTTCGACCTCCGACAACTCCTCACCCGGTCCGACCTCGAAGTATGCCGGTGCAATGGGGACCTGGTCGAGGTCCCCGAGCGACTGCATCAGGGACGCGTCGAAATAGCCCGCTACCTTGAAGCGCGCTCCCATGATCTGCACATCCGCCCCGACGTCCTTCTCGGGATCCAGGCCGAGGCGTGGAGCCATCGCGGTCGGGAGAAGAATCGAATCGTCTTCATCCGGCCCGAACCACCGTCCGTGGGTGACCAGCTTCTCGAAATACTCGGGAGGATCATGGCCCACTCCGAGGATGCCTTCAAGAGGGGATGACCCTTCCGCCCGGGATATCCTGGTGAGAGTCCGATCGGTGGGACTGATGGGATCGATCCATGCCCGCGGCCAGATCGTGGCTTCGTGACCGGGGAAGCGCGCTTTCATGTCTTCGAGCGTCAGCAGGGTGAGAGGGAGTCTCACCTGGTGGCGCAGAAGAATCCCCTGGTAAGGGGCGTCGTCGGCGATCCGGGTGAGCGCCGTGCGCCGCAGGCTTTTCACATTGGTGAATGACATGACCGTAAAGGTGAGAATGACGAGGGTGGTGCAGGTCAGAGCGGTCCTCAGTTTTCGTCGGTTGAGGTTGGAGACGCCGATGGAAAAGCCGGCTCCGAACGCCTGCCACTTGCTTGCCTGGGGGGTCATGAGATGGGACGACCGCATGTGCAGGTCGGACATCTCCGTTTCAAACTTCATGAAAATGATCCAGGAAACGAGCAGGGAGAGCCCGACGATGAAAAAGGCGATGATGACGACCATGGGGCTGTAGGTGAGCTGAAACGCCGGGTGCAGGGCCCGGATGGTGAAAATGGTCATCACGAGGATGAGAAAAAAGGCCACGATCTGCTGATAGATGCCCCGGAAACTGAAAAGATAGCGTTCGACACAGTAGGCGAACGGAACGAAAAGAGCCACGAAAAACATGACTCCCGCCAGAACGTCGCGCTGGGTCTTTTCGACTTCCGAATACACCACGTCGAGCTTCGCCCACGCGGGTATGATCGTGCTCCAGAAACGGTCATACCTTCCGACTTCGAGGTATTTGCCGGCACTGGCGAGTTCGAGCCCGGAATGTTCGTAGAGTCTTTCAAGGTAGACGTTCGTGATGCCGTGGTTCGATAGATTGTTCAACCGTTCCCCCACGAGCAGGTGAAGATCCTTTGCCACCCGGTGCGGAGTCAGGTAAATGGTCGGAGGGTCTTCTATGAGAAAGCCTTTCCCGTTGGTCTGTTCCTTTGTGCCGTTCAGGAGCAGGAAGTCTTTCGTAAGAAGCGATTCAGCCATGATGAGCTTGAAGCGCGTACCCCGTTCGAGAAAGATAGAAACCGCCATGGTATTGCGCCCGTCGACCCGGCTGTACCAATAGCGCAGAGGTGTGGCTTCGGTCACGGCATCGAGCAGTTCCACCTTGGTGAGGTATCCCATGTTCTGGGGGTTGAAAACGGGAAGAACATCCGTCTGGCGGCACTGGAACATCACCAGGGATGCGTTGGCGGTGTCGCGCTTGACACTCACCCTGTAGTTCTCCTTGCCGGTTCTCACCTTGTCGGCCGCCCAGGCCACCCGGCCGGTTTTTGCATCGAGTTTGAACGGTTCGATGATCAGCTTTTCCAGGGATACCCTTCTGTTGGCAAGGCCGGGCACCAGGAATGAACCGTCTTGAAAGACAACCGACCGGAAGACGGAGTCACCCTGGATGACGGGAACAATGGTCCCCGTCGCGGGCTGGTCGGGGAAGAGTTCCCCCTGGCGGATGAACATGGCCTGGCCTTCCAGGTTGGCCATTCCGGCGATCGGAGCTTCCATGGCTCCGCGCAGCCCCCGATGAGAGGCAAGCCTGCCCATGAATGACGGCAAAAATGACGCCATCCGCTCGATGTTCTTCATGTTCACGTGATCGAGGGTATCGTGGGGAGTAGACCACCTGGCGCGGTAGTCGTCGAGGGTCATGAGCGACACGGCGGGAAGGCCGGCCAGAGCGGACACGTCACTGGCGGGATAGGTCTTGGCATACGACTTTCCGGCTCCTTCCTCCGGCGAGAACCCTCTCGATAGGTCCCGGATGATGCCCGGCTGCCCCGTCTCCTTCGAAACCTCCTCGCTTGCCTGCAGCATCAGGTGGATGAGCCGGGTCGCCCTGGCCACCCGTTTGAGATTTGCGCGCAGAGGATAGGTGTCTCCGACTTCGAGCACGCCGACGTCCATGGAATGGCTGGACAGGTGAAGATTGACCGAGAGAACATGTTCGTACTGCTCCAGGATCTCGCGCAGACTCGCACTCGACCTCATTGCCGCAATCCGGCGCTTGAGTTCCTTGTGCGCGAACTGGCGATCGGCAATGGCATCGTTGAGCAGCTTGACCGCCGTTGCGCGATGTTCAGGAGTCATCGTCCGCATATCCGAGATCCACGAAAACTGCCGATAGGGGCGGGGGTCTTCGATCTCGTCTCCCGCCTCCTCTTCAGACAAAGTCTTCCGGTACTGGGTCTCCCTGGTCAGAAAGTCAGCCTTGTCCTTGGCCTTTTCCACCA
>JABUEY010000126.1 GCA_013314815.1 Syntrophobacteraceae bacterium | reverse complement strand
ATCATCGTCGTATCGGTGAAGGAAGCCATCCCCAATGCCAAGGTGAAGAAAGGCGACGTGCTCCGCGCCGTGGTCGTTCGCACGCGCAAGGAAGTCCGCCGGCCGGACGGTTCCTACATCAAGTTCGACGACAATTCTGCAGTGCTCATCAATGCAGCCAAGGAGCCCATCGGGACCCGCATTTTCGGACCCGTGGCCAGGGAGTTGCGAGCCAAGCAGTTCATGAAAATCATTTCTCTGGCTCCTGAAGTGCTTTAGTCCGACAAGGAATACGTCCCATGAAAGCGCAGAAATATCATATCAAGAAGAACGACACGGTGCTGGTCATTGCCGGCAAGGATAAGGGAAAGAGCGGCAAGGTGCTGCGCGTCATTCCCAAGAAGGATCGGGCCATCGTCGAGAAACTCAACATGGCCAAGAGGCATTTGAAACCCTCGCAGCAGAACCGCCAGGGCGGAATTCTTGAAAGGGAGGCTCCCCTTCACATTTCCAACCTGAAGCTGATTTGTACAAAATGCACAGACCCGACCCGGGTGGGCTACAGGATTCTCGAAGACAACCGCAAGGTGCGGTACTGCAAGAAATGCAACGAGATTATCGACTAGCCGCGTCCACCCATTGAGGGCGGGAGTGGAGACAATTCATGGCACGATTGCGCGAGTTCTACCGGACAGAGGTCGCTCCCAAGCTGTCGGAGCAATTCAAGTACAAGAGCCCCATGCAGATACCGAAGATCAGCAAGATCATTCTGAACATGGGGCTGGGTGAGGCCATCCAGAACATCAAGATCCTGGATTCGGCTTCTGAAGAACTGGCCCAGATCAGCGGGCAGAAGCCGGTTATCACCAGGGCCCGGCAAAGTATAGCTGCGTTCAAGCTTCGCAAGGGAATGCCCATCGGCTGCATGGTAACCCTGCGGGGCGACAGGATGTATGAATTCTTCGATAAGCTGGTCAACGTGGCCCTGCCCCGGGTGCGGGACTTCCGCGGGGTGTCCGGCAAGGCGCTGGACGGTCGGGGCAACTATACGCTCGGCATCAAGGAGCACATCATATTTCCGGAGATCGACTACGACAAGATCGACAAGATCAAGGGTATGAATATCACCATCGTGACAACGGCTCAAACGGACGAAGAGGCACGCTCGCTTCTTGCCCTGATGGGCGTGCCGTTCAGGCATTAATGGGAAGACAAGGAGTCGACTTTGGCAAAAAAGTCTTTGATTGCGAAGGCAAAGCGCCCCCCCAAGTTTCGAGTGCGATCGTACAATCGTTGTCCCATTTGCGGACGGCCGAGGGCATATCTGCGCAAGTTCGGAATATGCCGCATCTGTTTTCGAACCATGGCCCTCAAGGGAGAGCTTCCCGGCGTGATCAAATCGAGCTGGTAGCTCAGGGGAAATAAAGGAGTGAATGGAAATGGTCGTGTCTGATACGATTGCCGATTTTCTGAATCGCATCAAGAACGGGCAGAAGGCGCGGTTCGACAAGGTGGACATTCCCGCCTCGCGCGTCAAGGCTAACCTGTCCCGCATCCTCAAGGACGAAGGCTACATCAAGAACTTCAAACTGATCAAGGATGACAAGCAGGGGATCCTCCGAATACATCTCAAATACGACGAAAACCGCGAAGGCGCCATCACCGGCACCAAGCGGGTCAGCAGGCCGGGCCGCCGTGTGTACGTCGGACATGAGGAAATACCGCGTGTCATGAACGGCATGGGGATTTGCATCATATCCACATCCAGGGGGATCATGACCGATCGCGAGGCCCGAAAGGAACATATCGGCGGGGAACTGCTCTGCTCCGTCTGGTAGGAGGCCAGCCCCTCCCGGCGCACCCGATAACGGCGCATCAACGCAGGTTGGTCTGGCGTAAAGGAGTTGAAGGATGTCACGTGTGGGAAAGTTGCCCATAAAGATACCCCAGGGGGTCGATATCTCCCTGGACGATCAAGTATTGACGGTAAAGGGCCCCAAGGGGACCTTGGCCCGACAGGTGCCCGCCACCATCGATATCCAGGTGGAAGAAGGCGCCATCGTTGTCCGGCGCCAGGATGAGACGCAGAAGTCCAGGTCCCTGCACGGATTGGTAAGGGCCCTGGTCAACAACATGGTTCAAGGGGTCAGCCAGGGGTTCACCATCGGGCTCGAGATTCAGGGAACGGGATATCGTGCCGAGGCCCAGAGCAATTTGCTCAACCTCAGCCTCGGTCATTCTCACCCGGTCCAGTTCATTCTTCCCCAGGGGGTCACGGCCACCGTGGAACGCCAGACCACCATAAAGCTCGAAGGCAACGACAAGGAAGTGCTCGGGCAGACGGCTGCACGCATCCGGGCCTTACGCCCTGCGGAACCTTACAAGGGGAAGGGAGTTCGATACGCGGGCGAACAAATCCACCGCAAGGTCGGCAAGACCGGCTCCAAGAAATAGAATCGTGAAGGGACACTAAAATGGCCGGCAAGACAAATCCACGCGAGATGGCTCGTCTGAAACGCAAGAAGCGGATACGGAAAAACATGCAGGGCAATGCCGAAAGACCCCGCCTGACGGTCTTTCGCAGTGACAAGCACATTTATGCGCAAATCATCAACGACGACCTGGGCACGACTCTTGTGGCCGCATCCACTTTGAGTCCCGAGTACAAAGAGAAAGAAGCCCCCAAGGGGAAACTGGGAGCTGCAAAGCTCGTCGGCGAGATCATAGCTCGCAAGGCTCAGGACAAAGGGATCACCAAGGTGGTGTTCGACCGCAACGGTTACATCTACCACGGCCGAGTCACGGCATTGGCGGATGCCGCCCGGCAGGCGGGTCTGGACTTTTGATACGGATCGAAACCGTACCATATACATTTAGGGAGGCATACCATTGATAGCTGTGGAATCAAGCCAACTTCAACTGATTGACAAGGTGGTTCACATCAGCCGGGTGGCAAAAGTGGTAAAAGGTGGCCGCCGGTTCTCTTTCAGTGCCATTGTGGTTGTCGGGGACGGCAACGGCCGGGTCGGTTTCAGCCTTGGAAAGGCCAATGAAGTGCCGGAGGCCATACGCAAGGGCATGGAGTCTGCGAAGAGGGGAATGTTCGACATCCCCATCGTGAACGGCACCATTCCACATGAGGTTCTGGGCCGCTTCGGAGCGAGTTCCGTGGTGCTCAAACCCGCCTCTCCGGGTACGGGAGTCATAGCGGGGGGTGCCGTGCGCGCCATTATGGAAGCCGCGGGCATCCACAACATTTTGACCAAGTGTATCGGGTCTCGGAATCCACACAACGTTGTGAAGGCCACTATGGAAGGTCTCAAAAGCCTTCGCAGTGTCGAACGGGTTTCCAGGATCCGGGGACGGGATATTCGGGAACTCCAGGCCTGATTCATTGGATCGGGAACCGGGCGGACTTTCGACGGCCTCGAAGGCCTTCATCAGAAACCGTATTCCCCCGACCGGGTCCCGTCACCCGAAAACCGCTCAGTGAGGAAGCGCAGATGGCAAAGCCGATTCAAGTCAAGCTGGTCAGGAGCCCCATCGGGCGCCCCGAAAAGCACCGCAAGGTTCTCAAAGCCCTGGGTCTTACCCGTCTCAACAAGACGGTTGAACTCTACGGAACTCCGGGTGTCGTCGGGGCGATCAAGAAAGTGATTCATCTGGTGGAAGTATCGGAACGATAAATTTCGGGTCTCCTTTTCTCTAGAATGGAATAGGTGCATCACATGAGACTTCAAGATCTGGCTCCAGCCCCTGGAGCAAAATCCAATAAGAAACGCGTCGGACGCGGAACAGGATCCGGCTTGGGCAAGACTGCTGCGCGAGGTTCGAAGGGGCAGAAATCCCGCTCTGGAGGTGGGACTCCGCCCTGGTTTGAAGGCGGTCAGATGCCTTTGCAGCGAAAGGTTCCCAAGAGGGGGTTTACGAACATATCGAGGAAGCGCTTCGCGGTGGTGAATGTCGACGACCTGAACCGCTTCTCCAGCGGATCCGAGATCGGGCCGACTCAGTTGATCGAATCGCGCCTGGTGAGAAAGATCCTGGACGGAATCAAGCTGCTGGGCGAAGGGGAGATCACCTATCCTGTCACCGTTCAGGTGCACAAGGCAAGCGCTTCCGCGGTCACGAAGATCGAGGCCGCGGGAGGTCGGGTCGAACTAATTCCTTCACAGAAAAGGAACTAAGGAGTGTTAACCGGTTTCGCAAATATCGGGAAAATTCCTGAACTGAAGCGTCGCATCGGGATTACCCTTCTGCTTCTTGCCGTATACCGGGTGGGTGCCCACATTCCGACGCCCGGAATCAACGGTGAGGCTCTGGCCGCCTTTTTCAAGGCCGCACAGGGGACCCTGCTGGGGCTTTTCGACATGTTCTCCGGCGGAGCGTTGAGCCAGCTGTCCGTGTTCGCTCTCGGCATCATGCCCTACATCAGTTCATCCATCATCCTTCAACTGCTGACGGTGGTCATCCCTCACCTGGAACGCCTCAGCAAGGAAGGCGAAGCCGGCAGGAAGAAAATCACCCAGTATACCCGTTATGGAACCGTGATCCTCAGCATCATCCAGGGATTCGGCATATCGTTCGGACTCGAAGGAATGACCGGCCCTGGAGGCGAAATGGTGGTTCTGAATCCGGGGTGGAGCTTCCGCCTGATCACCGTTCTCACTCTCACCGCCGGTACGGCTTTCATCATGTGGCTCGGAGAACAGATCACGGAGCGCGGGATCGGCAACGGCATTTCCCTCATTATCTTCGCCGGCATCGTCGCCGGTATTCCCAACGCTATCATCAATACGTTTCGCCTGACATCGACAGGCGAGATGAGCGTCTTCATCCTGATCCTGCTCACAGTGATGATGCTGGGGGTTGTGGCGTTCATCATTTTCATGGAGAGAGGTCAGAGACGAATACCGGTGCAGTACGCCAAACGCGTTGTGGGAAGGCGCGTTTACGGCGGGCAGAACACGCACATCCCCCTTAAGATCAACACCTCCGGCGTTATTCCACCGATTTTCGCATCCTCCATCATCATGTTTCCGGCCACGGTGGCCAACTTCATCGCCGTCGACTGGGTCCAGTCCGTCGCACAGGCACTTGGCCCCGGACACTGGCTCCACATGATCCTGTACGTGGGGTTCATCATCTTTTTCTGCTTCTTCTACACCGCCATCGTGTTCAATCCTGTCGATGTGTCGGACAATATGAAGAAGTACGGGGGATTTATCCCGGGCATTCGACCCGGAAGGCCTACGGCTGAATACATCGACAAGGTGCTCAGCCGGATCACCCTGGGTGGGGCCATCTACATTTCGGCCGTCTGCGTTCTGCCGACACTTCTGATTACGAGGTTTGGAGTCCCCTTTTACTTCGGAGGAACCGCCCTCCTCATCGTTATCGGAGTGGCTATGGATACCCTGGCTCAGATCGAGGCTCACATGCTGTCCCGCCACTACGAAGGATTTCTCAAGAAGGGGCGTATACGCGGCAGGCGCTGAGAGGGTCTTTGCCCAACACTCCCAGCTCCTTCACTGACGCCGCGGCAGGAACTTCTGCGACTTTTTTCAACGGAACGGTTATTTTGAGACGGAGGAGAGTAGAATGAACATCATCCTGTTAGGACCACCGGGAGCAGGCAAGGGAACCCAGGCCAAGCGCCTGATCGATAAGTACGGCATACCGCAGATCTCCACGGGAGACATGCTCCGCGCAGCCCTCAAGGAAGGCACCCCACTGGGCCTGGAGGCCAAGAAATACATGGACCAGGGGGCCCTGGTGCCCGACAGCGTGGTCATAGGACTTGTAAAAGAAAGAATCCAGCAGGCCGATTGTTCCAAGGGATATATGCTGGACGGGTTTCCAAGAAATGTAAGCCAGGCGGAAGCCCTGGACGAGATGTTGAATGAACTCGGCCAGAAGATCGATCACGTCGTCTGTGTCGAGGTCCCCGCTTCCGAACTCATCGGCCGGTTGACAGGCAGGCGCACCTGCAGAAACTGCGGCGCCGGCTTTCACGTGCTTTTCGACCCACCCAAGACCGACGGCGTTTGCGACAAGTGCAAGGGTGAACTTTACCAGCGTGACGACGACAACGAAGCTACGGTTTCCTCAAGGCTCAAGGTCTATGACGACCAGACAGCCCCTTTGATCTCGTACTACGACAAGCAGGGTAAGCTTCGTCGTATCGACGGCGTTGGGAGCATGGACACCATTTTGCAGCGCATTACAGCCGTTCTGGGATAAAGGACGGCATGCTTTGATTGCACTGAGATCTCCGCAGGAGATTGAGAAGATCTATGCTGCGTGCCAGGTAGTGGCTGAGATCCTTTCGCGTCTCGAGGAACACATTCGGCCCGGAGTGACTACTCTGGACCTGAACGATCTCAGCGAAGACCTGGCGGCGCAGAAGAAGGCAAAGCCTGCTTTCAAGGGGTACAATGGCTACCCTTACGCTCTTTGCACATCCGTGAACGAGGAAGTGGTTCATGGAATGCCTTCCCGCAAGAGGGTGCTGTGGGAAGGAGATATCATCAGCATCGATTTCGGTGTGATGATAGACGGCTATTACGGAGATGCCGCGATTACGGTTCCGGTCGGCCAGGTAAGCGACGAGGCGAAGGCTCTTTGCAGGGTGACGGAAGCTTCGCTGTACGAGGGGATCCGGCAGGCTGTGGTCGAGAACCATCTTTCGGATATTTCGCACGCGATACAGAGCTACGTCGAATCGCGGGGCTTTTCGGTGGTGAGGGAGTTCGTGGGGCACGGCATCGGGCGGCGACTCCACGAAAGTCCGCAGATTCCCAACTATGGGCCGCCCGGCAAAGGCGTGAGGCTTAAACCTGGAATGGTGCTGGCCATTGAACCTATGATCAACGCCGGCCGGCCTGATGTGCAGGTACTCGAGGATCACTGGACCGCGGTTACCGTTGACCGTCAACTGTCCGCGCATTTCGAGCATACCATAGCCGTCACGGAAAACGGTCCCAGAATATTGACTCGATAAATTGCTCTTTACAAGAGGTTTTTTCGATCATATAATTGATAGTTCTACGGATCTCGACGAGAATATCTGCAAGGAGAAGGCAAACATGGCCAAAGAGGATGCGATAGAAGTGGAAGGCACCGTGGTTGAAACCCTTCCCAACGCCATGTTTCGTGTGGAGCTGTCCAACGGTCATCGGATTCTGGCTCACATTTCCGGTAAGATGCGAATGCATTTCATCCGCATTCTGCCGGGAGACAAGGTCACTGTCGAGCTTTCACCCTATGATCTCAATCGTGGCCGAATCACCTACAGATCCAAATCCTAGCGCCTCTTTGCCATGGATTGAATAGAGGGGAGAAGACGGCATGAAAGTGCGAGCATCGGTCAAGCGAATATGTCGAAAGTGCAAGATCATACGCCGGCATGGCACGGTACGCGTTATTTGTGACAACCCGAGACACAAACAGCGACAAGGTTAATCGGAGGAAGGGCCATTGGCACGCATTGCAGGCATTGATTTACCCAGAAACAAGCGCATCGAAATCGCTCTGACGTATATCTACGGCATCGGGCGAACCACTTCGCAGAAGATCCTCGATCAGGCAAATGTCGACCGGGACATCAAGAGCGACGATCTGACGGAGAACCAGGTCAACGCCATCAGGCAGGTCATCGACACTCACTACAAGGTGGAAGGTGACCTTCGAGCCGAGGTATCCATGAACATCAAGAGGCTCATGGATCTCGGATGCTACCGCGGGCTGAGACACCGCCGCGGACTGCCTGTTCGCGGACAACGGACTCACACGAATGCCCGCACTCGAAAAGGACCCCGCAGATCCGTGATGGGTAAGCGCAAAAAGGCTTAATGGGGAGGATTTATGGCACGGGACAAGGCCGCTTCGCGCAAGAAAAAGGAGCGCAAGAATATTCTGAACGGAGTTGCTCATATCCGTTCAACCTTCAACAATACCATTGTGACGATCACGGATACCAGCGGCAACGCCATATCATGGTCGAGTGCCGGCAGCCAGGGGTTCAAGGGTTCGCGGAAGAGTACTCCCTTCGCGGCCCAGGTTGCCGCGGAGATCGCCGCCAAGAAGGCGATGGAGCATGGAGTTCAGAACATCGAGGTGTACGTGAAGGGCCCGGGATCTGGTCGCGAGGCTGCGTTGCGTGCTCTCCAGGCAGCAGGTTTCAATATCACGGTCATCAAGGATGTGACCCCCATACCTCACAACGGCTGCCGCCCTCCCAAGCGGCGCAGAGTCTAGAGATCTCCGGACACCGGGATCCATTCTCTCAAGATTTACGAACAGGAGGAAATAGACTTGGCTCGATATACGGAATCTGTCTGCAGGCTTTGTCGCCGAGAAACCATGAAGCTTTACCTCAAGGGGGACCGCTGTTATTCCGACAAGTGCGCCGTCGAGCGCCGCAATTACCCGCCCGGTCAGCACGGCCAGTCGAGAGGAAAGCTTTCGGACTACGGCCTTCAGTTGCGCGAGAAGCAGAAGATCAGGCGCATGTATGGGCTTGTCGAAAAGCAATACAAGACCTACTTCAAGATCGCCGACCGTCAGAAGGGCGTGACGGGCACCAGCTTCCTCATCCTGCTCGAACGGCGCCTCGACAACATGGTCTACCGCTTCGGTTTTGCCAATTCCCGTGCCCAGGCAAGGCAGTTGGTGCGGCACAATCATTTTCTGGTGAACGGCAGGAAAGTCAACATTCCTTCGTACCTGCTTCGCACCGGTGACAAGGTCACCGTTGTGGAGGGCAGCCGCCAGATCCCCTGCATCATCGAAGCCATGGAAGCCATGCCCCGCCGGGGTCTGCCCCCGTGGCTCGAACTGGACAAAGCCAGGTTCGAGGGGACGTTCAAGACCGTTCCGACCCGCGAAGAAATGAACCTTCCCGTGCAGGAGCAGCTGGTCGTTGAGTTTTATTCCAAGTAAAGGGCCTTCCCTTATCTATGACATACGCCGGTTATGGAGTTCTGATCCTTTCAGAATGAAGTATCCGGTTTTCCCTTTTACCAGAAGGTGAATCCCACTGCAGTGACATCTCTGGATGAGGACACACTATGCAAAGGAACTGGCGCGAATTAATAAAACCAAAGCGCTTGGAAGCAGACACCAAAGGCCAACCCGACACCTACGGGAAATTTGAATGCGAACCGCTTGAGCGCGGCTTCGGGATTACCCTGGGCAACGCTCTGAGGCGCGTTCTCTTATCATCCCTGCAGGGTTCCGCCATCATCAGTGTAAAGATCGACGGAGTCCTGCACGAGTTTTCGACGATCCCGGGTGTACTGGAGGATGTCACCGACGTCATTTTGAATCTCAAGGAAGTGCGGTTCAAGATGCACGCTGACGGGCCGAGGCAGCTTTTCATTGAGAAGGACGGTGAGGGTGAAGTAACAGCGGGAGACATCCAGGGGAGTGCTCAGGTCGAGGTTCTCAATCCTCATCAGCACATATGCACGCTCGAGAAGGACGCCAGGCTGAGAATGGAGCTCACGCTCAGACAGGGTAAGGGCTACGTGCCTGCGGACAGGAACATGGAAGAAAATCAACCCATAGGGACGATTCCCATCGATGCGATCTTTTCTCCTGTCCGGAAGGTAAGCTACACCATCACCCAGGCGCGCGTCGGGCAGATCACCGATTATGACAAGCTCACCATGGAGATCTGGACGGACGGCAGCGTCAAACCCGAGGATGCACTGGCTTATGCCGCCAAGATTCTCAAGGACCAGCTCTCCATCTTCATCAATTTTGAAGAGGACGTCGAGGCGCCCGAGGAAGAAGTCAGGATGGAGCCCGCCTTCAACGAACATCTCTTCCGCAATGTTGACGAACTGGAACTGTCGGTCCGATCTGCCAACTGTCTCAAGAACGCCGATATCCGGTACATCGGTGAGCTTGTCCAGAAAAGCGAAGCCGAGATGTTGAAAACCAAGAACTTCGGCCGGAAATCCCTGAACGAAATAAAAGAAATTCTCACCGAGATGGGGTTATCCCTGGGAATGAAATTCGAGAATTTCCCCACTCGCAGCGAAATCGAAGAGAGAAGAAAGGAACAGGAATAACGATGCGTCACGGAGTCTCTGGCAGAAAGCTCAATCGGACAACCAGTCACCGTCTGGCCATGTTTCGCAATATGGTGACCTCACTACTGAAGCATGAGCGGATCTTTACGACGATACCCCGGGCCAAGGAACTGCGCCGATGGACCGATTGGATGATCACTCTCGGCAAACGCGGCGACCTCCATGCACGGCGTCAGGCGCTGGCCTTTATCCGTGAAAAGGACACCGTCCACAAGCTTTTCACGGACCTCGCTCCCAGATATCAGAACCGGATGGGGGGATATACCCGTATCTTGAAGGTGGGCTTCAGGCGTGGAGACGCTTCCCCCATGTGCCTCATCGAACTAATGACGGACGCCCCTGTTCCTTCAGCAAAGAAGACGAAAGAGAAAGCGGGAGTTCAGCCTCAGGCCGCGGCTCCCAAGGCGGCTTCCACACCCGCCGCGGATCAGCCGGCACCTGAACAATCCAAAGTGTAGCCTCCTTTCCAACCCAGCTTCCAGGAACCGGACAACCCGCCGCAGCGGGTCGTCCGGTTCCTCCAGCCTCCCACCGCTCAAGACGGGACATCCTCTTCCTTTTGGCTGTAGCAGGCACATTCCCGGCACGTAAAACCACTCCACATTCCCTTGGCCGCCTTGTCCAGGCATGCATCATAGTTTTGACATGCAAAATTCCGAACCCCCTTCCCCTCCTTGCACATGGTGGGGTAAGGAGGATTCTTTCCGTTCTTTTCGACCTGCACTGACTGACCCCGGCAAATCCTCTCCTTTGCCATGCTTCACGTCTCCTCCACAAAACCACAGTACTGAAGGCACCGGTTAAAGCCCTTCTCACATCGTTGCCTGGCGCCCGCACAGGTCTCCCCTCCCCTGTGTACACCCGCAACCGCCGACAAGGGTGAACTCCCCCCTAAACTCTTTAAAAAAGCTTTTTATTATAACACACATCGTTCGATACTTTTATCA
>JABUEY010000125.1 GCA_013314815.1 Syntrophobacteraceae bacterium | reverse complement strand
TCCTATCGGCCCGGTGCCCATCGTTTTGCAGAACCTGTTCGTTCTGCTTGCCGCCCTGCTTTTCGGCCCCCGGTGGGCACTGGCCAGCATGGGAATCTATCTGTTTGTGGGAGCGATGGGAATCCCCGTCTTTTCCGGAGGAAGGGGGGGACTGGCCCATTTCCTTGGCCCAACGGGCGGATATCTTATCGGCTTTACCGTTTCCGCCTTTGTTACCGGATACATTTCCCAATCCGGCAATCAGCGCAGGGCGTTCGACATTGCCGCCGTGGTGCTGGGCTCCCTCGTGGTCTATGTTTTCGGTGTTCCCTGGCTGAAGATGGTAACCGGCATGACCTGGACCAAGGCTGCCCTGGCGGGAATGCTTCCCTTTCTGCCCGGGGATGCCGTCAAGGCCGCCGGCGCCGTTGTTCTCGCCCGCGCTCTTCGACCTGTGCTCAACCGACAGACGGAATCAGCTTCAACATGATCGACATCAGAAACCTCGAACATCGTTACCCCGATGGAACGTTTGCCCTCAAAGGCATCAACCTGGTGATCCCCGACGGTGAATTTCTGCTCATCTGCGGCCCCAACGGCAGCGGCAAGACGACGCTCATCCGGCACATCAACGGTCTGCTGAGGCCGTCGCGGGGGTCGGTGCTGGTGGACGGGCTCGACACAACCCGTCATGAACACGAAGTCATGCAGCGGGTGGGAATGGTCTTCCAGGACGCGGACAGTCACATTGTCGGGGAGACCGTGTGGGAAGACGTTGCCTTTGGCCCGGAAAACCAGGGGCTGGCTCCCGGGGAAGTGGAATCAAGGGTGCTGTCCGCGCTGAGAACGGTGGGGATCGAGGAAATGGCCGACAGGCCCTGCCATCTTCTTTCGGGAGGAGAAAAGCGCCGGGTGGCCGTCGCCGGGGTTCTCGCCATGCTCCCGCACACGCTTATTTTTGACGAGCCTTTCGCCAATCTCGATTTCCTGGGCGTTCAGCAGATCCTCCAGCAGATCGTGGAACTGCACCAGGCGGGTCACACCATCGTGGTGACCACCCACGACGTCGAGAAGGTGGTTGCCCATGTCAGTCGGATAGCCATTCTCTTCAAAGGCGAGATCAAGGCCCTCGGCCCTCCCGAGGAAGTCATTCCTCAGCTGCCCCTGTTTCACATTCGACCGCCCTGCTTCAGCCTGCTCGGAGAAAGGATGCTCTCATGGCTGGCCGATTAGCGTTTCACTATATCCACCGTGAATCGATGCTTCACCGCTGGGATGCACGCTGCAAACTCCCCGCCCTGTTTCTTGCATCCGTCGGGATCCTGCACATGTACGAGGTCGCTCTGAGCGCATTTTCGGCTCTCCTCGTCGCCGCGGTGATCTGCGCCCGCCTGCCCTGGAATGCCCTGCTCCGGGACCTCAAGATGTGGGGACTCTTCCTGGCTGTTATCTTCTGCCTGCAGGCGTTGTTCCACACGGGCGACGGGCAGCGCATCGTCGACTGGCTCCCCGTAGGCATTGACGGACTTCGCAGGGCGGCGCTCACCTGCTGGAGGCTTCTCCTGATTCTCTCCTTTGCCGCCGTGTTCACAGCCGTTACACGCCCCCGGGACCTTCAGAACGCCATCATCTGGTTCCTCGGGCCTTTTCCTTTCCTGCCTGCCCGCAGGATCGCCCTGATGGCCGCTCTGACCACCCGCTTCCTGCCCTCCATCCTCGACAGGGCCGATGACATACGCACTGCTTCCAGGTCACGACTGGGAGACATGCGGAAGAATCCGCTGCAGAGGATGAAGTACTTTGCACTTCCCCTCTTCCGCCGCTCACTCATTCAGGCGGATGAACTGGCGCTCGCTCTCGCAGCCAGAGGCTACCGGGACGACCTGCCCGTTCGCATGAAACGCATCCCGGCCTCTCATTTTTCGGGGCTGCTCTGCCTGGCACTGGCCGTTGCCCTGATCACGTTCGGCCTGCCGGAAGAACTGCGAGACACCTTCTCCGTCTTCTTTCGGTTCCTGAAGGAAATGGCCTGATGGTCTGTATCGGGATCGTATCGAATGCCACGTGAGGCATCGGGGGGCTTCCGAATCTCTGCAGGTCTCCCTTGCCGCGGCGAAGAGAGTGCACGACGTTCGCCCCGCCCTAAGACCCCGCCTGATTCTTTTCCGTGGCTTCGATCACGTTGCGGATATTCTGTTCGATCTTCCTGATCACGTCCGATGCCACTCGAACCCGTCCCGCTTCCCGGGAACCGGTCATCCACAGGTGGACCGCCGCCGCACCTTCCGGCGCGGGCTTGTCCCATGCCAGGGTAAGGGCGATCTTCCCTCCAATGAAGAAATCCATCCGGCCGTGGGGCTCTCCTGCAACAGGCTCTCCGGAATCCGCCTTTTCGCGATATTCCGCATCTCCGAGGTCCCAGAGAAGAGAGTTCACGCGCCATGAATCCTTGAATTCCCGAGGTTTCCCGTCTTTTCCCTTCATCCCCCATTTGTTGGGTTCGAGCCTGACCGCTTGTCCTTCGACGTTGTCGAGCTTCCAGGCCACTTCTTCGACATCGTCCCTGTCCAGGGGAAACAGAGACCTTTCTTCGAGGGCGCTGATGGTTTTGGGTATATCTTCGAGCACACCGGAGTTCACCTTCACTACGGCGTGGAGTTGAGAACTCACGGCGGTCACATCCTTTTTCCCGTCTTCGACTCTGCCCAACCTGAACTCGACCGATTCCCCGCCCGAGAGCTTCAGATCCACCTTCACGTGAGGAGGATCGAGGCCGTGGGGAGCCAGTTTCGACGGATCTTCGTCGACGAACGCAATAGCTCTCAACCAGTGCAACTGCTGGATGACGTTTTCCACCTTTCCCGGCCTGATCTTTACAGCCCCCTGTCCGTCAGCCTGCCAGGTCTTCCCGTCGTCGAGCAGGTGGACTTGAACGACCGAACCGTCTTCCCATTCCGTTCTCAGCCCCCTCACATCATCGACGGCGAACGTAAAGAGGCTGCGGCGCCTCAAGTCGTTTAACCCCTTGTTGAACACCGCCCAGTTGCCTTCGGCCACGAGGAAAACCGAGGTCTTTGCCTCTGAACGGGCGTAGCGGGCGTCTCCGACGGGGTTTCGATCTCCGAGCAGCAGTTCGTGCCGGTTGCCTCCTTCCCGTACGCGGATCCTGAGTACAGGGGTTTCAAGTCCGTAGGGCTTGAGGTCTTCGGGAGCGGCAACGATTTCACGTTCGACCTGGAGCCTAGAAAACGCCCCCAGCAGGCCATCCAATGCGCTTGCATCCACATCGGTTCTCACCGGTTCAACAAGGATCCACCTGTCTTCCTTTATCAACCTGACAGGTTTGCCCTCCCTGGGCAGGATCTCGACGGAATCCGCCTTCTCGGGGTTCAAATGAAACACCCTTTTCGCCTCTCTGTCCGTCTCCGCCTTCTGTTCTTTCCTCACGATCTCGAAGTAGTAGAAATAACCGCCGACCAGGAGCAACAACACGAGATAGATGATGGAATGACGCCATTTCATCGTCGAGCCCTCCGGAAGCGATAAACGGTCAGACCTGAGAGGATGACTACGAGGGGCATGAGTACAATGGCGACAAAGAAGAGCACCTGGGCCTGGGATGGAGAAAGCAGCAGAAGCTGTCCTCCCTTTTCGCGGGGTTCGATCCTGATCAGGCTCTCTTCCTCGGCCATGAAATTCATCATGTTCAGAAAAAGGTCACCGTTTCCCGAGAGATTGAAATAGGTATTGCCGACAAAATCCGAATCTCCCACAACGAGCAGGTATGCCGTTTTGCCCTCGTGTATGGAGTCATCCTCCTTGCCTTTTTTCTCCGACTGCTTTTCGGCTGGTTTTCGGGAATCGATCTCCGCAAGAACGGCCAGGGGGACCAGCCCCACCCTGTCTTCCTTTTCATCCGGAGCTGCCTGGCCCTCTTCTTCGAGGAGTTTCAGGTTGGTTTCCGACCATGATTCGGGAGAAGTGGAAGCGAGGGTTTCCAGGTGAATACCCTCGGGGGGATTCTCCATCGGACGGACGGATCGCGCCTCGGGAAAGAAGGCGGCTATGCTGAAGTTTTCCGTTATCTTGTGCGAACCGTATTCCGACACAACGGGCATGAGATAACTTCCGCCGAAAACCCTGCTCAGCTTGTCGATGACGATGTCGTCGATGAGTTCGATTCCGTAACCGGCAAGAAACTCCCGCATGCCTCCATCATGATAAGGATCGAGAAGAGCCGTGACTCTTCCTCCCCTGTCCAGATACCTCCTGATGCTATCGAGTTCCTGGGGGAAAAGGGGCTTCTTCGGGCCGGCAATGACCAGCACTGCGGCATCATCCGGGACCTCCGCCTGCTGAAGGAGGTTCAGTTCCTCTACAGCGTAGTTGTCCCTGGCAAGCGACGAACGAAGATTCGAATAGCCGTCCTTGTCCGCAGATTCGAAGGAGCGCTCTCCATGTCCCTTCAGAAAGTAGATCTTCTTCTCCTGTTCTCGAACGAGCTTGAGTATGGCATTGGTGAGATTTTCCTCGTCCGCGGCTTGAACCGTCTGCCTCCTGCCGTAGCCTTCAAGGACAAGGGTTCCGTAGGTCCGGATTTCATAGCGGCGGGCCAGTTCGGGGTTGCGATCCGGGTCTATGAATTCGTAGCGGATGTTGTCGGTTTGAAAACGATAGGTTTCCAGGAGGTCCCTTGCCTTGGTTTCATCCTGGGCGGCGGTGGCAAAAAAACCCTTGACCTGTATCGGTTGATCGAGGGTCTTCAGCACGTTCCGGGTCTGCTCGGACAGTGTAAAGGACCCCGATTCCGTAAGATCCATCCTCCACGGGTGCTTTTCGGCGATCAGGACGATGAAAACGAGTATGCCGAGAAAGAACAGGGTGGAAATCACCGTATTCGAACCATAAACCCAGGCACGGCTTCGTCTTTTGTTATCCGGCATTCTAGTGAGCCTCCGTTATGCTTTCATTCACGAAGGCGACAGGCCAGGAACCCGCCGCCGATTTCCGACTACCGGGTTCTTCGTATCATCCCCGCCACCGGTAGGACCCCATCTGCCTCAGGGTCAGGAACAGAAAAAAGACGATGAAGACGAGGTAATAGATCAAATCACGGGAATCCAGGACTCCCTTGGCGAACGTGTCGAGATGCCTGGTAAAAGAGATGTATTCTATGATCTCGCCCAGTTGAGGTCCGACCAGGTTCTTTGTCCATCCGATCACCCAGAACATGAGCAGGGTTCCGAACGAGAGGACGGCCGCCACGATCTGGTTTTGAGTAAGAGACGACGTGAAGATACCCAGCGAGAGGAAGGCACTTCCCAGAAGAAAGACTCCCAGGTAGCCGCAGAGAATGGGCTGCCACGAAGGCGAGGTAAGGTAATGAAGAAAGACGATCCCGGGCAGCGTTCCGACCAGGATGAGGAGGAAGGTGCTCACCACGGCGGTGAACTTTGCCAGCACCGAAGCCCGGTCTGAAATGGGATATGTGAAGAGAAGTTCGAGTGTGCCTGTTTTCCGCTCCTCGGCGAACAGCCTCATGGTCAGAAGGGGAGCCATGAGAAGCAGCACGATGCTGAGATCCAGGAAAAAGGGTCTGAGAACCATTTCAGATACGCTGAACTGTTTGGCCATAAACGGATTCTGGCCGGCCTGAAAACTCAACAGATTGTAGTAAGCCATGGCACTGTAGAAAAAATAGCCTGATATCACAAGAAAAGTGAAAGCAACGACATACATGACAGGAGAAGCGAACATGCCGTAGAGTTCCCTGCGATAAACCGCCCAAAAACCTTTCATGTCTCGGATTCCTCCTGGGTCGTTTCCTCGGTGACCAGCTGCATGAAGATATCTTCCAGGCTGAGGTCGACCGGTTTGAGTTCAAGCAGGTCCACGCCTTTTGCCACGACAAGCCGGGCGATTTCGGGTCGGAGATCACGCGACCGGTCTGTTTCGACCATCATTCGGTTGTGGTTGTCGTTATCCGAGGTGACATTCTGTACTCCATCAAGTTGTTTCAGACATGAAGCAAGATCGTCGGAGGATCCTCTGACCTCGATCACGACGAGTGCGGATTTCTGCAACCGGCTCGTCAGGTTGGCAGGACTGTCCGTGGCAACGATCTGCCCCTTGTTGATGATCATAACCCTTTGACATATCTGAGCTACTTCAGGGAGAATGTGGCTGCTCAGAAGAATGGTGTGTTTCTCCCGAAGGTTCAGGATGAGGTGCCGGATTTCGATGATCTGGCCGGGGTCGAGACCGATGGTGGGTTCATCGAGAATAAGTATGGGCGGGTTGTTGACGAGCGCCTGCGCAAGACCCACGCGCTGCCTGAACCCCTTGGAAAGATGGCCGATGATCCTGTGGGAGACCTTTTCGAGGCCGCAGATGTCGACGACCCTGGCCACCTCCTTCCTCCGCTTTCTGGCTTCGACCCCCTTGGCTTCAGCGGCGAATGCGAGGAATCTGTCCACGGACATCTCGGAGTAGAGGGGCACACTTTCAGGGAGGTAACCGATTCGATTACGCACTTCCAGGGATTTCTCGAAACAGTCCAGGCCGTCGATCTTCGCTGAACCCGCGGTGGGTGGCATATAGCAGGTGAGGATTCGGATCGTCGTCGATTTCCCGGCGCCGTTCGGCCCCAGGAACCCCACCACTTCACCCTGGTCGATCCGGAAGGTCACATCCCGTATGGCCGCCATCGAACCATAGAACTTGGTCAAGCCTTCCGCTTCAATCATAGTTCTTCCTCTTTCCTTTGGTTTTCATTGTCTTGCATCTTGGGATTTGCGAACAATGAAGGGTATTCAAGGCATGATGATTCGTGACTGTCGGCTTTCCCGAATGGTCTTGGTGCCCAGAGAGGCGCCGCAACCCGTGCACCTGTACTCGTGCAGTTCACCATCCGGCAGCACCAGCAGCAACCGGCTTCGCACCGGCATCGCTTTCCTGCAGCGGGCACAATAAAGAGCAGAAGCGTTAAATTCCTGAAACTGTGCAGCGGTTGTCCTGCGTTTCACAGCTCACTCCCTGATTATCCTGGAATTCCTCAGGTGTGCGCCTCCCCGGCTACACCGGCATCCGCCTCCCTCGTCCTTTCCTTGCGCCGGCTCCAGGGCCATTTCTTCACCCTGCTCTCTGTCTTTTCCTTTTCCAGCTCCATGAATGCCATTAAGAGCTCCGCCTGGCGGGGAGTAACCTGTTTCGGAATCTTCACCTCGACCTCGATGAAAAGATCCCCCCGCCCGTAACCTCTTAACCTGGGCACGCCCTCTCCCGAAAAACGTATCACGGCTCCAGGCTGAGTCCCCGGCTCGATTTCAACAATCTTGACCCCTTCCAGTGTGGGAATCTCGATCTTGTCACCCAGGATCGCCTGAATGAAAGATATGGACACCTTACAGTAGAGGTTGTCGCCGTCCCGCTCGAAAAGCTCGTGCTGCCGGACTTCCAGCCTCACGAAAAGGTCGCCGGCCACACCTCCGCGATACCCGAAGTCTCCCTCCCCGCGCAGGCGCAGGCGCGTCCCCGTATCCACTCCAGGCGGCACCTTGACCTGAACCTTTCTCGATTTTCTCACGCGGCCCTGACCGCCGCAACTGTTGCATGGAGAAACCAGCACCCTGCCGGTGCCCTGGCAGCGCACGCACGTGGTGCTGATTCTAAAGAATCCCTGGGATTGGACAACCTGGCCGCTGCCCTGGCACATGGGGCACATGCTCTCGCGCGTCCCCGGCTCGGCGCCGCTTCCGCCACACTTGTCGCACCCCACGTAGGTCTCGATCGAAATCTCTTTCTCGACCCCGAACACGGCTTCTTCAAAACCGAGAACCATATCATAGGCCAGATCGTCGCCAGGCCTGGAGGCCGTTTTCGAACGGGGAGATCCTCCGAAACCGAATGAAAAGAATTCCTGGAATACGTCCCCGAAAGAACTGAAGATATCTTCGAAGCCGCGAAAACCGCTGAACCCGGAACCCTGGAGACCCTCATGACCGTAGGCGTCATAGATGCGCTTTTTCTGCGGATCACGCAGCACCTCGTAAGCTTCAGCAGCCTCCTTGAAAGACTCCTCCGCCGCCTTGTCGCCGGGATTGCGGTCCGGATGATATTTCAGGGCAAGCTTTCGATAGGCCCTTTTGAGATCTTCTTCACTTGCGCTTCTGGATACACCCAGAACTTCGTAGTAATCACGTTTCCCCATGGATCCTTGATTCCTCCTTCGAGTCGGCATTCTTCAGGCAGCATCGGGGCTGTTGATCATGACCAGTCATCACGTAAACACGCTCCCCCGGCTTGTCAAGCTTTCAGAACCGCACCCGAAGGCCTCGCCGCACAGGTGTTGCCCCGCTTATGTCTCTTCCTCCGCGTGTTCGCCCGCTCGACGACGAGCCTCGGCCGCAAATGCCTGCTTTCCCAGCTCCCCGGCCCTCCCGGCGATCAACAACCACTGCTCCCGATCGGGCTCACAACGGATCGCCCGGGAGATGCGACTGAACAGAAACACGTCTCCCTCTTCCTGTGCATCCCGCAGAAGCCGTCGCAACTCCTCAACGGCATCGGCCTTTTCATAGAAACTCACCGCATCGTGAACGAGTCCGGCATCCTCGAACCTTCGCCCCCAGCTCAACAGAACCGACCCGGGCACGTCCTGCCTGTTGAGAAGATCCCGCTTTTCAAGACAGCTCAACAGGTTACTCCCCGCCATGATCTCCGCCTCTTCTCCACGTCTTCCCGTCCCTGCCGATCCCGCTCCTCATCAGTCTTCTCCCTGCTGCTGATCCTCGAGGCCTTCCATTTCCACGAACTCCACGGATGCATCGTACATGGACGCTTCTTCCAGGATCTCCTTCACTTCCGAGCGCACCAGGTCCATTTCTTCCGCAGGACCGATCTCGGGCAGCGCCTTGATTTCCTCCAACTGCCGAATGTTGTCGGCATTCACTTTGCCAGCCGCAATCTCTCGCAGGGCATGCACGATTTCCTTGTTTTTCGGGACATCCAGCTGAGGGGGTGCCCCCGCACGCAACTGCAGGACCCGACGCACGGCAAGATGCACCAAGCTGAATCGACTTTCTACATTTTTTAAACAATCTTCGATAGTTACACGAGCCATTCCCGGCTCCTCCTCTCTCCTGTACCCTTCGCCCGATATGAGCGGTCGTTCTCAAGCAGGCCAATTTCTATAAAACATCTTTTCCTGTAAAGGCAATGCCAAAATGGAAAGTGCCGTCTCAGTTCTTCACCTCGGCGTACCTGGCCAGGATAAAAAGAAAGTCAGCCAGGCGATTGAGATAGGAATGCACTTCGGCGTCATCGAGTTCGCCGGCTTCCTTCAGTGCCACGGCACGGCGTTCCGCACGGCGAATGATTGTTCGAGAAAGGTCCAGGGCAGCACTGGTAGGATTCCCGCCAGGAAAGATGAACCTGCGGGGCAATGGCACTTCCTTTTGCAGATCTTCGATCCATTTCTCCAGCCTGGCCGTTCGTTCCGAACCGATGCGGTATTGATCCATCCCTTCGCCCTCGCACGAAAGTTCGGCTCCCAGGGCAAGCAGATCTTCCTGGACCGCGGATATCATGTCCCGGATGGTTTCACTGCCGGTGAAAACCTTTGCAAGCCCGAGCGCCGAGCTCGCTTCATCCAGGGTTCCGTAGGTCTCCGGCCGCAAACCGGCCTTGGAAACCCGCTCCCCCGACAGCAGACTCGTTTGTCCTTCATCCCCCTTCTTCGAGAAAGTAAAAATATCCATTGAAATCGCTCCCTCCCTTAAAGAACAGGCCCACAGATTCTCGATTTTCAGTCGTATTCCCTAACCATGATCCTTCCATGATGAAACGGGGGGCTGCGGGGTCTCCGCAGCAGCCGTGATTCCCCCGTCCGGCGCAGAACCGGATCGGGCCCCACCTGCCCCCGCACCAGTCCACCCCACTGCAGCGGCGCCTACCTGGAGACCCGCGGCATCAGTTACCGGCCGATTCAGTGGATCTGCCCCTCGTGGCGAATAGTCGCCGCCTGTCCTCCGTAGGTTACCTTGATTTCGGCCAGGAGTTGGTTGGTTGCTTCCTCGATACGGTCGATATCCTTCTCATCGACGGAATCGTCCGTCACGTAGCGCAGGGATTCCTTGAGTCTTTCAAACTGCTGAATGATTTCAGGCTTGATCTTTCCTTCCCCAAGGCGGTCGTTCAATTCCAGAATCGTATTGACACAGCTCTCGACCCTCACTCGCAAGTGCCTTGAAATATTTTCGGAATCTTTCTTGTAGAGGAATCTCTTGAATATCATCTGAATATCATCGCCGCCTTCTGTGTTCAGCGCCGTCCTTTCCCGGCAAGTTCCTCGTTGAATAAGGCGTAGAGAATTTCATGATCCGTCATGGCGCGCGCCATGATGACCTTGATCTTATCCAGGTCCTGCACGTTCAGGATGAGATTCACTCCAAGCCTGAACGCAAGCATGCCGTCGAGCGTGGGCAGGTTGTCGCAAATGAGACACAGGAAGAACCGCCTTCTCGAATGCATGGGAAGGAGCTGCAGGTGGCGCAGGAGAAGGTTGTCGGAAGATTCGGGATCGTCGAAGAATTCATCGAGCAGGATCAGGTCGTATCGGTTGTGCCTGAGCTTCCCCATGGCGAAAACGGTATTGTACGCCGGGACGACATGATAGCCCAGTTCCTGGAGCAGATGCCTGATCCTGAGGGAACGTGCCGCGTTGGAAACACACAGGAGGCAGGTCTTGATTCCTTCTTCGACTACATCAAGTGCCCATCCTTCCTCCAGGATCTGGTCGGGGGCATGTCCGTTGGAGGCCAACGGATCGTCGACACCTTCCTGTTCAGCAGACAGAAGTCCCTGGAGCCTGGGGGGCAGTTGGATGGGCGTCCTGCATTTTGGGCAGAGTATCCTGACATCCCTGGCTTCGGGGATCTTTTCGTCGGGCACCGAGAACAGCACGCGACATGCGTGGCATTGTATCTTCACCCCATTCCTCCTGCTTTGTCACCCCCATGATCGGAATCATCACATCTCTCAGGGAATCCGCGAAAAGGCGGACGCTGCTCCTGCCACACCCATACGATCACTGCCGTCGAACCCCCA
>JABUEY010000124.1 GCA_013314815.1 Syntrophobacteraceae bacterium | reverse complement strand
CTTTTCAGGAACGCCTTCACCCGAATGCCTCCAGGCTCCGCCCTGACCCTGTCCGGCTCCCTCGAAAAGGACCTCTTCCTGCTCACCCTCAAGTACCCCGCCCAGAACGTATCCCGGGATGACGTGGAACATTTCTTCTACCCGTTCACCACCCCCATCAAGACAGGGCTTGCTCCCGTCGACCTGCCCATGTCGAAAATCCTGGTACACAAACACGGCGGCATGATCGAAGTGAAGCTGGAAAAGCCTCGAACCATGCTCATCCGTATACTGCTCCCGACCTGTCCCGGAGCGGTCTGCGCCTGAGCGATCGCGACCGCTACAAAGTGATGACCTGATCCAGCCCGGAACCCGCCAGTGCGGCATAAAGATTGGGGAAACAGCCTATCTGCGCCGCCGGGACGAGTCTTCCGTCCAACCCCCGTTCATGAACACACTGATCACATCCCATGAGAAGCATGCCCGTAGCCCCGGACAGCTCCTGCAGATCTTCTCCCGTTTCCGTTCCATCCAGGAGGAAATACGTGTTATCCATTACGAAGAACATGCCGAGCACTTCCGCTCCATGCTTACCTGCCTGCAGTTGGGGAATGATCATGGACGTGAGGAGCTTCTGACAGTTCGGCGAACTCAGAATGTAGGCAACTTTCATGGCGATTTTCCTCCCTGGTTGATTTCATGCTCCATAGCCGGCCGAAGTATTCGCCGCCTCTATCCCATCATTTCCAGAAAGGCCTCGATGCGGACACGCAGCCGTTCAATGTCTGACTCGGAATAGTCGGTTTCGATGTGCAGAAAAGGCAGCTGTTTGTGCTCCTGGACATAGTGCTGGATAAAATGCGATTCGATATTGTACGTATGGCATGCCTGCCAGCTAAGGTCCACCACACCATCCACCTGGAACTCTTCGATGAGCCGATCGAGCAGATCGAGCCTTCCCGTGTTGGGAGACATGCACGAGCAGGGAATTTTCAGGTACTGTTCGGCGATGGCCCACAGAGGATCCCCATTCTCCTGGATGGTAAAGCATTTCTTGTGTCCGCTGCAGTTCTCCATGCAGACCACGGCGGCTCCGCATTCCTCGATGAGCTTCACCACCTTTTCGGAACCAAGCCCGACAGGTGTGCCCGTGAGCAGGATACGCCGAGCACTTCCGGAGAAGGGACTCTCCCCGCGCGAAGCCCTCTGACCGACTTCCTCGATGACTTCACGCAGCAGTTCCCATGCCTCGTCCTTGTCCGCGAAAAAACTAAGCCGATGCTTCACGGTGAGCATTTCCATTCCACTTACAGGCGCCGGAACCTGTTTTGCCAGGTCCAGCAATTCCTTGAGGGTATTGCGCTCCCGGTTCATCAGCCTGATGGATTCCGAGATGCGTTCATCGGTGACTTCCACGTCGAATTCCCGTTCCAGCCAGGTCCTGAGTCTTCTGATCTGGTCGTGCCAGTAGGGGAGGGCCGTTTCGGGCACCTGGTTATGCGGGAGCTGCAACAGGTACAGGGGCCGGTATTCCTTGAGAAGTTCGAACATCTTTTTCTTTCCGTCACACGTGGTCTCGGCGATCACCACGTCGGAGAAATGAAAGAACGGGCATGTGTCGGTCGCCGCAAAGCCGAAGCTGCTCTTGATGAGAGGGCACAGGTTCGGCGGCAGGAATTTTTCCGCAGCGGCAATGGGTTCGTTCCTCGTGCCGCACAGAGACAGAGGGATGGCCCCCGCCGCCAGCACGAGCTCAACCGGCGCATATATACAGTACAGCCCGGCCACTTTCCGGCCCTTTTCCCTGGCATCCTCGATCTTCGTGAGATTGCGGTCACCGAGTTTTGACAGCTTTTCCAGTATGTTCAAGCTCATCGATTTCGACACTCCTTCTCGATTCCTCGTAAGAATCCGCCGTTGTCCGCAAGGGAACCGCAATAACCGAACCTCGCAGAACAGTCCTCCCGCCGTCTACAGTGCAGCCAGGAAACCCCGCCCCGGTTCGGTGCCCGGTTCCTCACCCTGCAACGCCGTCTTCAGAACCCTCGTCAGGTGATTCTTGTACTCGAGATACCTGTGTCCTCGACGATCCCGGGGACGATCCAGCCTCACCCGCATATCCTCGATGATCCCGCCGTTTCCGCCCGACATCACGATCACCCTGTCTCCCAGGTAGACGGCTTCTTCGATGTCGTGAGTCACCATGATCACCGTTTTGCGGTCTTTCAGCCAGATGGCTTCGAGTTCTTCCTGCAGCATCTGCCGCATCTGGTAGTCGACCGCACCCAACGGCTCATCCATGAGCAGCACCCTCGGGCTGCAGGCAAGAGCCCTGATGAACGCCGTCCTCTGTTTCATTCCCCCGGATATTTGATCCGGGTAGTGATTTTCAAACCCTTCGAGGTGAGCCAGGGCGAGGAGCTGGTTCAGGCGTTCGGTCTGTTCCGATCGTGAAATCCTCTGCTGTTTCATGGGATAGAGTATATTCTGCCCGACGGTCATCCAGGGAAACAATGCATAATCCTGGAAAACAAAAGCACGGTCAGGCCCGGGCTTTGTAACGGGAATCCCGTCCAGTTCCACTGTTCCGTTCACGGCTTTTTGAAAACCGGCGATGATGCTAAGCAGGGTTGTCTTGCCGCACCCCGACGGACCCAGTAGAATCACAAACCGTCCATCCCCGATGCTGAAGCTGATGTTTTCAAATACAACGCAGATCTTCCCCCGGCTTTGAAAAGCCATGGTGAGGTTCTTGATGTCCAGTCGCATGGTAATCACATATGCCTATTGAATGTATTTCCACCTGGTGAGTGTTCGGTTCATCAGCAAGAGTACCCGATCGATGCCGTACCCGACCATGGCAGCCATGATCATGAGCGCAATCAGCGTGGGTGTTTCCATTCTCGTTTGAGCTTCAACCATGGAGTAGCCGAACCCGGCACTCGTCGCGATGAATTCCGCTCAGATGACAGACATCCATCCGGCACTCACCGCCAGCCTCATGCCCGTAAGGATGTCCGGCAGGGCTGCGGGAACCATGACGTCCTTGAAAAGGCTCCACGAACCGGCCCCCATTGTCCGCGCCGCATAGAAATAATTCTTCGAAATCGACTGCACCCCGGCGACGGTGTTCAGTAATACGGGGAAGACCCCGACAATGGCTATGAGGAAGACCGTCGGGCCATCACCCAGGCCGAACCAGACAATGGTAAGGGGAACCCAGGCCATTACGGGAACCTGCCTGAGGGTACCCACTACGGGATCGACAAGCTGCATGGCCACCATCGAAGACCCGGTGATGAATCCCAGGGACATGCCGATGAAGAGAGCGATCCCAAAACCCGTGAGGACCCGCTGAAGGGTCAGCAGGAGGTTCCACAGCGTGTCCACGTCTCGAACGGCAAAGACAAAAGCTTCAGCGGTCCTCCATGGCGTCGGGAGAAGAAGTTCGCTATTGTAGCTGTCGGCGGCAAGCTGCCATATGACCACGACGGCCGCGAGGCTGACGAGTTTGTACAGAATCCCTGAATGGAGGAGGAGAATGGCTGCTTCGTCTTTTTTCTCCATCCGCGTTCCGGAGGATACACGTACTTCACCTTCATTCTTCTCCATTCGGCTTCCTCCCGGTTTGTCCACTGAATTCCTCTCCATTCCTTCAGAGCCCGAACCAGAGTCCCAGGTTCGTTCAGTTCCGATACCGCCCTTTCATAGCTTTTCATAAAACACGCGTAGAGCTCGGTCGAAGTGAACTTTCTTTGAGCAACCACCACATAGGTGACCAGGTCCGCGCCGTCCTTCGAAGCCGCAATCCTCTCCCCGCCCAACCTCAGCGCCTTGAGAATATCGACGACCACACCGTCGACAACCCCGCGCTCGAACGCAAACGGCAGGCTGGCAGGGAGCATCTGAACAGTGTCGCACCCGTCACCCAGTATCCGCCTTACCATTTCCGCCTGCCGTCCCCGCTTTCTCGAAATACCGATCTTCCGGGGAAGGCCTCCCGGCCGGACCACGAGAACGTCCGAATTCAGAACTCCCGGACCGATGATCTCGAATCTCGAATCCTTCTCGATCAGCCGTTCAGCGGAATCCGGGCACATCACGGCCACATCGAGCAGATCCGAACCGAACGCCCATTCGGTGGTGTTCGAACAGCAGTCCTTCATGGTATAAGCCTGAAACTCCCCATCGGATACCTCGGCATCCGGGAATCCCAGATCCTTCATTATGCAGTGAACGATCAGCCCTCCCGAATCATCCGGGGCGCCTATTCTGAAGGCAGGACGATCCCGCCGTTCAAAACGGATCGAACACCATCCCACCATGACCGCCATGAACAATGCGAGGGCGATAACCCCCGGAATGCCACCCTTCATCAAAGACCGGCCTGAAGAGTTCTTCCCTCGATTTCATAGGCCTTCTTTTTCCAGTCTTCATAACTCATTCCCAGAGGGAAAACGGGATCCACCTTCTCCTTGATGAACGTGTCGAAGTCGCCCGTGCCGGCCTTTTCCAGGTACTCGGTGCGCACATACGTCCTGGATTCGGCGGCTCCATCGAGCGTCTTCATGTTCAGGTTCCAGTTGACCGCCTCCTGAATGTTTTCATCGTGAATATCCCACCGCATGGTACGGTCCTCTTCCACCGTTTTCTTGAATATGGTCATGAGAGCCACTTCGAGTGGTACGCTGTAGTTTTTTGAAAAGATTTCGGCGGACTTGAGGGGGTGGGTGTAGATGAACCGGATGGCTTTGGAATGGGCGAGTATGATCTTCGCGGCAAGATCCGGATGCGCCTGGGCAAAGTTGCTGTTCATGGAAAGCACACAGCAGGTTCCCCACTTGCCGGAAGGCATTTTCGTGATGGTGAATTCCGGAACGATTCTTCCACATTTCTCATACTCGGCCATCGAAGCCCAGGGATCGCAGGTCATGTACCCGTCCAGGCTCCCGATCTTCAAAGCAAAGAATTCGTCTTTGTCGGCCATGTTGAATGTTTCGTAGTACTTTCCCTCGGCGGGGATGCCGACCTTTTCAGAAAAAGTCACCCATTCCGGACTGTTCTTTTCCGGGTCGGTTCCGAGTGCAAGTTTCTTTCCGATCAACTGCCTCGGGTCCGTGATATCGTTGCGGACAACCAGGTAGTAGGAGCCGCCCAGGTGGTTCATCGCGGAGATGAAGATCGGGCAGCCCTTCAAATAGGCACGCACCGTACGTTCAAAGCCGATGTAGCCCACATCCATGCGCCCGGCCGCCATGGCCTCGGGAACCTTGGCGTTTCCGATCACTTCGACGTTCAGACCCAGTTCATCGAAAATTCCCGCATCCTTTGCAACGGGGGCGGCCGTCATATGGTCGCAGTTGTAGTATCCCATTTTGATAACGTAGGCTCCGGCCGGACCGGCTTCCGAAGTCCGTTCCGTACCCCGGGCTCCCGCAGGAAATATCCAAGAGCTGGAATAAAAGACCATCACCAGCAGCAAGACCCTCGACAAACGGTTCATCTGTTTCCTCCTCCTGGTTTCCATTCCTGTCGGACACCTTCTTCCATCAGGTCCGTTTAACCGGCCCACAGGATGGATTCACTCGATTCGATGTTCACACGACAACCCGGAAGTCTTCAGCAGCAGTCTTCCATCCCCTCTCCAAAAAGATCCACCAGCTGGTTTTCCTCGATCCTGAATACCGCAAACCCCACCTTTGCGCCTTTCATGCCCTGAACAATGAACTCCATCGGAGGCTTGCCGTCTATGTCCCTGAACTGGATCACCTGGTTCGAGTGCGGTGCCGGGACTTCATTGGTCTCGAAGTAACTGCCTCCCAGGTCGAGGACCACCCTCATCATGTTTTTCTCCTCGCTCATCCGGTACATGACGACCAGGTCCACCCTTCCGTCATGGTTCAAGTCTTCTTGGTCGAACTTGACGATTGTCGTGTTCGGGTGCGTTTGTACAAAGTGCCTCAGCATTTCGCAGGATTCGGCAAATTGTTGCCTCCCGGCTGCACCGTCTTCACCGGTCTGTTCTCCACACCCCCCCACCACGGCGCACACGAAAAACGACACCCACGCCGCCTGAAACAGGCTTTGCCAAGTCATTGCGGGGCTTCCATGCGCAGAAGATACCTCCGAGTACGCAGCAGGAGCGGGTAAAGACAGAGGGACAGGATCAGGCCTGAACAGAGGTATTCGACGGGCTTCGGCGCAGCGAAGATCAGGCTCCGTGCCAGTCCGGTCATGCCGGAGCCCTGTCCATGATGGAAGAAAGGCATGAAATCTTTCAGGATCAGCACATTGGTGAGGTATCCTATCAGCATGGAACTGCTCACCATGGTCACAACGTAGATGAGCACCGCTCTTGGCCCGATGACCCGGAAGATGCTCGCAAGCTCGGGCAGGTTCGTCGCCGCTCCGGTCATGAGAAATGCTATGGCGACACCCGGTGCGGCTCCACTTGCAACCAGCGCGGCGATGAAAGGAATGTGCCCGACGGCGCACACGTACATGACGGAACCCAGCAACGATACGCCTCCGACGGATATCATTCCGGGATCACCCAGGTACTGCTGTATCACGGACTTGGGGATCATCGAGATGATCGCCCCCGCAAGGAGCACTCCGAACACAATGTACCTGCTCACCATGACTCCCAGTTCCATGAATCCCCAGTGCAGCCCGGATAAGAGTCTCTGAAGAACACCCGCGGACTCGACCGCCTCCAATCCAGGATCCGGCGAAACCCGTTCCACTCCAGGAGCTCTGAGTTCGGAGCCTGCCAGCGTGTTCCCCAATACTCCAACCAGCATCGGCACCACAAAACCGCTTATGAAATAGATCGTGGCAATCCGGGGCCCGAGAAGACCGTATGCCAGGAGAACGGCGGCGGGATTGATGATGGGGGTCGCGGCCATGAAAGCCAGCGTCGGCCCCAGGCAGGCACCGGAATAGTACAGCCCCACTCCAAGCGGGATGACTCCGCAGCTGCATATCGGCAGCAGCATGCCCGAAACCGTTCCGCGCACGAGGGAACTCAGTTTGCGGTTCCCCAGCATGCGCTGCATCCTGTCGGGTCTCACAAAATGATGGATCAGCCCTGCCAACGCAAAGCTGAGCACCAGCCACACCGAGGCATCATTGAGGATGGAAAGAGAGGTCGTCAGTATTGCCGGCAGGATATCCACGTTCAATCCTCGAGGCCCCCGACCGCTTCGGATATCGCCTTTTCGATGATCTCCTTCGACAGAGTGTCGAATCTTTTCCTTCCGTTGACGATCATCGTCCCCCTCGTCACCGGGCCATACGTCTTCAGGTAATCAAAATCCCTGCCCGCATGGTAGATCCTTACCTCGACACGGTCACCGTAACGGGAGGCGGCAGCCTGTATAGTCGGACCGTATTCGTCACAGCACGGGCATGTATGGATGAATTCAACCCGAACTCTGGTCATTCTTCATCTCCTTCAGGTTTCGCACATGAACCACTCCTGATTCCCCCGGGAGAACCACTCAGCCCAAGAGATCCGCAACCGCCGTTCCTCGAATCTCTCTGCGGACGATTATCAATATCATTCCGATTTGTCCAATTGGAATTTCCGATATCAATACTGTCGAGATACTAACGGGTTCAATGAGTTGTGGATTCAAAGGAGGGTAAAGAAATGCCTCACCCGGAAGGCTTTTCCCCTTCAGGCCATCTCACGCAGAGGTCAGATAAACAGGAGCAGGCTCACCGCCATGACGACCATGCCCGCCACCAGTCCGTAGACGGTCAGGTGGTGTTCGCCGTACTCGCGGGCCGACGGGAGAAGCTGATCGAGTGAAATGAAGACCATGATGCCCGCCACACCCGCGAACACCACTCCGAACAGCACATCGTTGATGAAGGATCTCAGGATGAAGTACCCGGCGACGGCTCCCACCGGTTCGAGGATACCGGAGACAAAGGAATAAAAGAACGCCTTCCTGCGGCTGCCCGTTGCGTAATAGACGGGGACGGCCACGGCGATCCCTTCGGGAATATTGTGTATGGCGACGGCCGTCGCTATGGCAAACCCGAGCCTCGGTTCCTGGAGTGCGGAGATGAAGGTGGCCAGCCCTTCGGGGAAGTTGTGAATGGCTATGGCCAGCGCCATGAACAGCCCCATGCGCAGAAGGCTGCGTTCTCTGTGCGCCACAGGATTTTCGCTGATCTCCTCCACCCTGTGCATCTCGTGCGGATTCTCATAGGACGGTATCAGCCGGTCGATAACGGCGATAAGGAAGATGCCCCCGAAAAAGGACCCGACAGTCGCCCAGGACCCCGCCGCCTCACCCAGCACCGCCGTCAGGGAGTGCCTGGCCTTGGCGAAGATCTCGATCATGGATACGTAGATCATGACTCCCGCTGAAAAACCCAGGGCTACCGCGAGGAATCGAGTGTTCGTGCGGTCGGCGAAGAAGGCCAGCGCACCACCGATCCCCGTTGCGAGTCCGGCGAAGAGGGTCAATCCGAAAGCCAGGAGCACATTGCCCGATTCCATTCACTTCTCCCTTGACACACTCTCAGGAAATGTCAGCCATGCCGAAATATTCCCGGATCAGCCGGTTCGACCGTTTTTTCACGCATCCCGTAACATGCTGAATCGCCCGGCAGGATATTTTCACCGGAACTCTACGACTGCCTTTCCGTTGCGCCGGCCCGGCAGAACAGGACACCGTCCCGCGTGGAAGAGACGGTTCATCCGGCAAACGAGTACCTCCGGTGCTTGTCTCGCAAAGGATCGATGCCCAATGACCTCGTTGCGGGTGCATTCCGCCTTTGTGCGACGACTGTCCCGATACGCACTTCTTACGAGAAAACGCCCGAACTGATTGGCCCTTTTATGCCGGAAGGATTGAAAAGACTTGGAGGCATTGCCTCTTATCATCTTCGGTTCTTCCAGGATCAGGATTTTTTCAATGCCTTTTCAAACGGGTTGTTGAAGGAGGTCTTGCCCGCGGAACGCCCTTGATCCCGTCCGCGTTTTCCAGGAGGCATCGAATTTATGCCGGCGGGGGGAGTGCGCTCCCGTGCAGCCGTGGATTTCATGGACAGAGCGATTCGGTTCCGATCTCTGTCCACTTCGAGCACGGTAACGCTGATCCGCTGGTGAACACGGACCACCTCCCCGGGATCCTTTACGAAACGGTCGGAAAGCTCACTGACGTGGACCAGCCCGTCCCGGTGAACACCGATATCCACAAAAGCACCGAACGCCGTAACATTGGTGACGATCCCCGGAAGCATCATCCCCGCCTCGAGGTCCTCGATCTTTTCGATGCCTGGAGCGAACGAGAAGGGGTCGAAGGTATCCCTGGGATCCCGCCCCGGCCTGGCGAGTTCCGAAAGAATATCGAGCAGCGTCGGAAGGCCCGCTTCGCCGGTTACGTACCGGGATGGATCGATCCGGCCGCGCAGAGCCGGATCACGAATGAGATCGCCCACCGAGCATTCGAGATCCCGAGCCATGTTTTCGACGATGGAATACGATTCCGGATGCACGGCACTCGCGTCCAGGGGATTTTCGCCGTCCCGTATGCGCAGGAATCCGGCCGCCTGCTGGAAAGCCCTCGGGCCGAGGCGGGGGACCTTCCTCAGGCTCTGCCTCGACCGGAAAGGGCCGTTTTCGTCTCTGTACGCAACGATATTGGCGGCCAACTGGGGGCCAAGGCCGGACACATAGGCCAGGAGCCGGGAACTTGCGGTGTTGACCTCGACTCCAACGGCATTGACGCAGCTCATCACCGTGTCGTCCAGGCTTCTCTTCAGTTCTCCCTGGTCCACGTCGTGCTGGTACTGGCCGACTCCAATAGACTTCGGATCGATCTTCACCAGTTCGGCAAGAGGATCCATCAGGCGCCGTCCAATGGAAATGGCACCGCGAACAGTCACGTCCAGATCGGGAAACTCCTCGCGGGCTGCGCTGGAAGCCGAATATACCGACGCACCGCTTTCGTCCACGAGGATAATCTCGACATCGTTGGGCAGACCCAGGCTTCGGACAAAGGATTCCGTCTCCCTTCCCGCGGTGCCGTTTCCAATGGCAACGGCTTCGATGCCGAGGGACGAGACCAGCTCACGGATTCGCTCCCCCGCACTGGCCGAAGCCCGGGATCCCGAATGAGGGTATACGGTTTCGTGGTGGACGAGCTTTCCCTGGGGGTCGAGGCAGACCACCTTGCAGCCGGTGCGAAAACCCGGGTCAACGGCCATGATTTTCCTCGCCCCAAGGGGAGGAGCCATCAATAGATGGCGCAGGTTGTCGGCGAAAATCCGGATGGCATCCCTGTCGGCCCGCTCTTTCAATAGGCGGCCGGCTTCCGATTCGAGGGAAGGTCCGAGCAGCCTCCCGTAGCTGTCATGAACGGCGGCCTTCACCTGTTCAGACGCGCGTGATGTCCCCTTTACGAAAAGGGCCTCGAGGATCGAAAGGGCATCCGATTCCGGTGGTGAAATGTGCACGGTCAGGAATCCTTCCTTTTGTCCGCGCCTTGCCGCAAGAATTCTGTGAGACAGAGCATCTTTCACGGGTTCTTCCCAGTCGAAATAGTCGCGATATTGCAGAGCTTCGGCCTGCTTCGAGGGAATTACCCTGGAACGGATGACGGCTCGTTCGGCGAAGAGGCTGCGCAGTCTCGATCGCGCCTCACCGCTCTCGTTCACCCACTCGGCAATGATATCCCGCGCCGCGGAAAGAGCTTCATCCGCGGATGCGATTCCGGCTTCCGGCTGGACCCAGGCTAAGGCTTCGGCGTGAGGGTTTACCGCGGGGTCTTGAGCAAAGAGCAGGTATGCGAGGGGTTCGAGGCCCTTTTCCCTGGCTATGGATGCCCTCGTCCGCCGCCTGGGTTTGAAGGGCAGATAGACATCCTCGAGGTCCGCCAGGGTTTCCACCTGCAGCACCCTCCATTTCAGTTCGTCGGTGAGTTTCCCCTGTTCCTCGATGGACTTCAAAACCGACGCTCTGCGCCTGTCCAGGACATCGAGCTGCGTCAGGCGGTCCCGAATGGCTGTTATGGCGGTTTCATCCAGTGAGCCGGTGGCTTCTTTCCGGTAGCGGGCGATAAAGGGAACGGTGGCGCCGTCTTCGAGCAGACGGGCCGTCGCTTCAACCTGGGAAGCGGCAAGATCCAGTTCCC
>JABUEY010000123.1 GCA_013314815.1 Syntrophobacteraceae bacterium | reverse complement strand
AGCCATAGCCCTTTTCCTCCTGCTCTCAGGGCTACACTATACCACATAACCTTCCGATTTGCCTATTTTTTATTCCTATTAAACCATAAAAATCCACTCCCAGGCCCTACAATTACGACACAGTCTCCTTCGCGGGAATGACGCTGTTGGGGTAATGACGCTGTCGCGGCAATGCCGTTGTTGCGGGTGTATTTCACTGTTTCTGCGACAACTGTCCGGGTACCCGTTTTATGACGCACGAATGATTGCCGGACGAATTCTTTCCTCAGACTATACATGACTCCCTGCTGTACAGAAAGAGCAAATTCCCGGGCCTGAAGCAGCTTGAGCACACGCATGCCCTCAATCGATATCCATGTCGGCCAATACTCCATGGACGCCAACTGCCTTTTCTGATAGAAGGACTCGGTGGGTGCGTTTATTCCCGGGCACCCGGCCAGGAAGATTCCGATTCCGGGAATTTGCCTTTCGGGGGGCACCTGATTCCGAACACCGGGAAGACATCTCATCCACTTCTGCACCTTTCGTGTTCGCCGAATGGTTTCCTGATTGACAGTCCGGCCCGCGCAACGGCAGTCCTGTGCCTGGGGGTCGGCCAGGAGGGAGGGTCATCCATGGATGTTCAGTTTGTCAAAACTGCCGTTCTGCCTCAGGGAACAGCCCCCGCAGACGAAGCCGACGCTCTCCGGACGATCGAAGTCTGCGGAAGAACCGCGTACAAATCGGAAGACAAGATCACGGAAGACTCCGCCAGGTCCTTCGTATTGATGCTGAAAAAGCACGGCCATCTTTCGGTCCTGGAACACAGCAACGTCGTCCTGAAGATCCGCAACGCCGGCGATGCGCCCGGGACACTTCCGGGCGATCTGCTCCCGCGCCTGCTGGGTCCTCGAATGGCCTATCACAGGATCCACGAGATGAGAGGTGAGGGCGCCTTCGCCTTAGCCGGCAACCTCAGAGGCTGGATCGAGACTCTCGATCACATCGAAAATCGAAACAGCGATATGCACCGGTTCCTGCTCCACGCCCTGAACCGCTTCTTCCCCAGCATCTTTGAAGCGCACGAACGCGCAGCGCCCTGGCAGCACATCGAAACGTCCCTGGTCGACACCGACGAGCAGCTGGCCTGGCTCCGCAAGGATCCATCGAGTGATCTTCCGGTATTCGTGTTCAAGTTCGTGTGTGACAGGGGGATTACCCACGAGGTGGTCAGGCACAGGGTGCTTTCCTTCACCCAGGAGAGCACCCGCTACGTGAACTACAGGAACAGGGGCATGACCCTGATCCTCCCTGAAGAGCTTTACCCATATTACGACGATGAAACGGCGGATTTTCCCACCCGGGATCCACTCGTGACCATGTGGATCGACCGTGCGAAAACCATCTTTGAATGGTATCGGCAGGACCTGGGCCGGGGAGCGAGGCCTGAGATTGCGCGGGATATCCTTCCTAATCTTCTGAAGAGCGAGATCTTCGTGAGTGGACGCTGGAGCGGCTGGAAGCACTTCGTGCTCTTGCGGGATTCTTCCCATGCGCATCCCAGGATACGAGGCATAGCCAGGGAGGTGAGGAAACACTTCGAATCCATCGGGATGAAATTCGATTGATGGAAGGGAATGTCCATGGAGGAATTATTCGGCCTGCAATACCGGCTGAACCTGCGCACCCTGCGGAAGATCGGGCTGGACTTCGATGCGGTTACGGCAGACCCGGAACAGAGGTACGTCTGGATCGAGAATTATCGCAAGGCTCTTTCGGCTGAACTGGCGGAACTCATCCGGGAAGTGCAGGAAAACGGCATCGGTTCGAGAAACGGAAGAATCGAGATCGTAGATATGCTCCACTTTCTCATCAGTCTTTCCCAGATCGTCCAGGTTCGCCCGGCCGACATCCCTTTTCCATCGAAAACCTCGGGGGAAGATTCCTTTCAGGTCTGTGCGCTGCGGACGTTTCTCGCACTGGATGAACTCCAGAACAGCCTCAAGTGGAAATGGTGGGCCACCGGCGGGGGATTCAAGGAGGAACGGGCCACTGCCGCGCTTCTCGAATTGTGGGACTGCTGCGCCGCCTTCTGTTCCCTCTTCGGCATGGATTTCGAGACCATGAAGAAAACCTACATCGCCAAGAACAGGCTCAACTTCCAGCGCCAGGACGGCGAATACGACGAAGACAACAAGACGGAAGAAGACAACCTGGCCCTGAAGTTCTGAGGTGCGGACTTATGGATAAGCGGGAGAATCAGATCCGATCAGCCTCCAAAGCCCTGTTCATCAGCTTCGAGGGGATAGACGGATGCGGCAAGAGCACCCTCATGGACCACCTGGGAACCTGGCTGGAAGAATCCGCAATCCCTTATCTCAAAACACGGGAACCCGGAGGAACCGAACTCGGCGAACAGATCAGGAGCCTGCTGCTCAACCCGGCGCATCGAGGCATGGATCGCAGGGCCGAAGTGCTGCTCTATACCGCCAGCAGAGCCCAACTGACGGGGGAAGTCATCGCCCCGGCCCTCCGCAAAGGGATATGGGTTCTCGCCGATCGATACGTCGATGCGACTCTCGCCTACCAGGGCTTCGGCAGAACCCTGGACATCCAGGCGCTTCGCGACATTCAGAAATGGGCCACGGGAGGCTTGAAGCCGCACAGGACGATCCTGCTGGATTGCAGAGTCGACACCGCCTTCGAACGCATGCAGGCAAGAAAGGGAGATCCCGATCGGATCGAGGCCGAAGACAGGAGCTTTCATGAACGGGTCCGGGCGGGATATCTTGAACTGGCGCGCTCAGACCCCGAAAGATTCCTGGTCTTGAACGCCGAAAAACCCCTCGAACAGGTCATCCGGGATTTTTCGGAGGCATTCCTTATCTACTTGAAATAGTAATCAAAGATGTATCCGAAGCTCAGATTCCCGATCATCGAGTCCTTGTTGGCATCATACAGGCATCGCTTCCCGTCCTCGAGGTGGTAAGACTTGATGCCATGCTGGATGGACAGGGACGCCTCGATAAAAGCCGCCAGCTTGTCGCAGACTCTCAGGAGGCACCCGTCGAGAGGGGAGTACCTGTCTTCGTTGTACCGCTCGATGATTTCTTCGCTCGAAACCCCTTTCACCACTTTCCCGCCCCGGATGATCTTGTTCTCGAACTCGTCCTCGAGAAAATAGATGAACTCCTCCCGCATCTCCTGGCTGAGAAGGGGCAGGATGCGCTCCTCCAGGTGTATCCTCTCGTAGGTCTTGATGATGGCATCAAGTCCTTCCACCGAACTCTTCACCGGGGAGATGATATCCCGGGTGAGCACTTCCGGCAGGTCATGGAGCAGGCCGGCAAAGAAGTTGTTGCAGATCCTTTTGTTGCAGGCATCGATTTCGACCGACGAGAAGTAGGAGAGCATGGCAACGATGAGCATGTGCCCGAGCACGGACGTCCTGGGAACCCTGGGTGAATGAGCCCAGCGAAGTTGAAATCTCAGCTGGCCGCACAGGTCGATGAACCCGAACGACTTCTTTCGCAAGGATATCTTCTGCACCCCGATGAGATCATAATGATCCTCGATCTGGTTCTCGATTTCCTCCTTCGTCCTGTCGATACCGTAAACAAAAGGAGCGGCATTGTATATGATCTGGAATTCCCAGTGGGTGGCCAGATAATGAGCGGCTTTGAGCAGTCTTCTCTCGAAGCGGGAATAGTCTCTTTCCAGCAGGTAATTCCGGAACTTATCGAGAAAGCCTCCCTTGATATCCCTGGTGTCGTGGGTCAGCTTCTCGATAACCAGCTCGTTGATCTCCCTGCCCTTTTCTCTCATCATCTTGTGAAAAACGGGCGGCTTGATGTCCGTAAGGATGACTCTCTGCAGAAACTCGAAAATCCCCCCCTCGATGAGCCTCCTCCAGTCGATGGGAGCCTGTCTTTCGTGCTCCTCCATCTTCCCGAGCACATACGCGATGATCATCTTGTGGGCCTGCTTGTCCAGTTCCGTAAACTCGACGGGCCTCACATGATCGTTCCACCGCTGAATGCTTGCAGCCTCGAAAAGCCTGTCGATCAACCCCTTCCTGATCATGAACCGGGCCTCCTGCCTCCCCGCCCCTTGAAGTGGATTCCAAGAAGGCTCACGTCATCCCGGAGCCGTTCATCGCCCCCGAATTCTGTGACCGATTCGAGCACCCTGGAGAGCATTTCTTCTATGCCGAGATCCCTGAATCGACTCAGCATCCCATAAAGCCGCTCCTGGCCGTAGAACTCTCCGGCAGCGTTGCGATGCTCCACCACGCCGTCGGTGTAAAGAATAATGCGGTCTCCCTCCCGAAGGTCCCTGCTCGCCTCTGAAAAGGGAAGGAGCCCTCCCAGGCCTATGACTCCCCCTCCTTCCGTCAGCAGTTCGATTTCACCATCGTTGTGAAGAAGAACAACGGGTGGGTGTCCGGCATTCGAATAGACGATGCGCCCTTCCCTGACGTTCATTATGATATAAACCAGGCTGAAGAAGGTATTGAAGCGCTCGATGGGATATTCCTGGTCCAGGGCTTCACAGACCTTTTCAGGAAAAGTGAGTTCACAAATGGGCGCCGAGGGCTGCAGGGCCTGGGAAACCGACACGGTCACCAGGGCCGAAGGGACTCCGTGTCCGCTTACATCAAGCATATACGCACCCACATGGTCCGCATCCACGCTGAACACGTTGAATATATCTCCCCCGATAACGTCGCATGGCAGGAACTTCCAGGCAAACTCGAGGTTGGGTATCCTTGGAAGCCGCCTGGGCAGCAGGCTCTGTTGAATGCCCGCGGCTGCCTGGAGGTCTTTCTCGATGTGCTTCTGCTTCTCCATCAATTCCAGCTTTTGTGTTTCGCTCTCCGTCACGTCGTCCACGATCACCAGCGCCATCTCCCGGCCTTCAAAATGGATATGCTTGGCCGAAAGCTCCAGGTGCTTCGTAACGGGTTCATCCTGAATGAAGAATTCTCTCACCATCTTGATCTTGCGGGAAGACTCCCTGCGCCTCAAGACCCTCAGTATGGACCCCCTCAGTTCGCATCGAGCACAGTGGGACGTCTTTCCGCACTCGCTCTGCTCGACAACGGCAAACGTACAATTGAAGGCATTACCGCACAGGCCCGAGGCAATCCGTTCGTGCTCCTTTTCAAACAGAGCCTGAAGTGTTTTGTTGAACTGCTGGATCCTCAGTTCATCGTCCACGATGAACACCGCTGAATTGATATTGTCGATCACGGCGTTCAGGAATTCATTGCACTCTCTCAGATCATTCAACTCCAGCCGCATCCCGGATCCGTCCTCCACCGAAACACCGTCATTGATCGTCCTGGTCGGCAACAAAGCGGTCATACAAGTTCAATCCTGTCGCTGGGCTCGTGAATCATGGCGACCATGAGGGTCAGATGCTCACGCAACTGGCGTGTAAGCAGAAAATTCTCGAGGGCAAACTTCCTGGCCTCCTCCCCCATTCTCTTCAGTTCTTTGCGGCGCTGCAGAAGGTATCGGATGCGCAGGGCGGCCCCTTCAGGAGTATTCACCAGGAACCCGGTGTGATGGTTGATCACCTGAAGGCGAATACCGCCCGTGTTTCCTCCGATCACCGGCTTCCCCTTCCACATCGCCTCGGTTACGGTCAAACCGAAGCCCTCTCTTGTGGACTTCTGCAGGACGATATCGGCTACCCTCTGCAGGGCATTGATGGTGCGATGAGCATCGGGGGGAAGGAGCAGCACGTGGATGTTCGGATCATCCCCGGCCGCGGTCCGGACCTCCGCAAGCATCGCCTCCCCCTCGGGATCATCCGCAGCCCCGCCTCCCGCAAGCACCAACTGGATGGGTGTGAAGGTCTTTACCAGATGGTAAGCCTGGATGACTCCCACGGGATCCTTGAAGCGGTCAAAACGCGACACCTGCACTATGATGGGAAGAGACCTGTCCAGTCCATATTTTTCATATACGGATTCGATCTCGGCCGGGTCGAGGTCGATGTTCTTTTCACTGATGGGATCGATGCTCGGCGCAATGATGTACGCGGGATTCGAAATGGGCTGTACGAAGGCCGCGAGGGACCAGACGCTTGCATCATAGGGTTCGAGAAATCCTCTCAGGTATTTCCAGACCGGCCGATACGGATGGCTCACGTCGATGTGACATCGCCACACCCACCTGCCTTTGCGATTGGGACAGGATTGCAGGAGCAGCGCGGGCTGCGGATCGTGGATAAAAACGAAATCGGCCTGTTCAAGCTTCTCCCGCAGGATCTCCGCATTCTGCTGATTCGTGGTTTCATACACCCTGAGAAGCTTTTCCGGTATGTCGATGCGGTTGCCCTGCAGGGCGTTGTGGAACCTCTTGGTGCATTCGTAGAACGCCGCCTCGCCGGTGATCACCTCCCAGGCCGAATCCAGCCCGAGTTCCTGCTGCAGCGGGACGAGACGATGAAGGATCTCGGCCACGCCGCCTCCTTCATAGGTCGAATTGACATGCACGACCCTGGCTCCCTTCAAGGCTCCGGCCAGCTGCCACAACTGGTAGATGACCTCCTCGCCCACCACATCCTTGTAGCTGTCCAGCATATTGCTCATGCACTCCCCCTCTCAGGCAGATGCCGCTGGAAGACGGTTGAAAGTTGTGCTCGCACCTCCGTCAGTGGCAGGAAGTAAGGGTCGACATCCGCTATGCGCCTGGCCAGTGCAGCGTATTCTTCGCCGCATTCGAGGAGCCACCGGCTGAAGTCGTTCACCCTGTCCGGCGTTCTGCGGCGAGCATCAATAAAATGGTAGAAGATCGTACTGGTGGAAAGGTGCGGTATCAGGCGGCACAGTTCCACCGGATCGTCCACCCGGATCGTCGTATCGAAAACCACCGTTTTCGAGTGGACGAAATAGAACTGCCGATCCACCTTCGACCAGGGCACAAGCTCACTCTCATCCAGTCTTTCCTCGATCACCTCGATCACCTCACGCCGGAGATCCTCGAGATTGGGGAAATCCGTTGGTGAGATAATCCCCAGCCTTTCGGCAAGCCTTATGTCGTTTAACCCATGATAGGCCCAGGCAGCAAAATCGTTCTGGTATTCCGGATCATCGAAGCGAGGATGAAGCAGTCCACCCCAGAAGTGATAGTAAATGCAACCCTCGGGGATCTCCTGCATTCTGTCCCTGAGTTCTCGCAGGTTCTGAGCCCTCTTCCCTGTTGAAATGGCAATCAAAGCACAGTCCTTGAGTGCAAATGCATCACCCATCGATAGAACCTCCTTTCCCCGTGATGTCGTCTAAATATAACCACAAAACACGTGATTTCGACAGGATTCGAAAAGAGAGGGAAATCCCTCGAAAAGCAGACAGTCTCACTCCACAGGATCACCGGGCATCCAGCCCTTCCGCGTAGATCTCAATGGTATGTTTCACGCGAATCCCGCTTCCGGTCCGCGAGAGTACATCGGTGATGTGCAGCATGCAGGCCGGGCAACCCGTTGCAACAGTCGAACAGCCGGACCTGAGGATGTTCTCCACCTTGCGCTTCCCTATGGATGAAGAAATCTCGTAGTACCGCAGGTTGAAACTCCCCCCGCACCCACAGCATCGGTCGGCTTCCGCCATTTCCCGGAAAGTATACTCTGCGCTGGCCTGCAACAGGGTCCTCGGCTGCGCCGAGATCTTCAAAGACTTTCTGAGATGACATGGATCATGGTACGTCAGCAGAGTCCTTCCTTTTCCGGACGGCGGATTCCCCACCGGCGGCCTTGCCTCGTCCACGAGAAACTCGGAAATATCCCTGGTCTTTCCGGCCAGGATCTTCACCCTGGCTATCTCTTCGGTACTCAGACCCCGGCCCATGAGAGGCCATATCTTTCGAATCACCCATGTGCAGGTCGCACATCCCGTGACGAGCACGTCGAAGGATTCCGGCGGGAAGAGCCGCAGGTTATGAGCCACCAGCCTGCTGAAACCGCTGATATCGCCTGACCCGAGGGCAGGACTGCCGCAGCACCCCTGGCTTCGAGGCACAAAAACACTCACTGCGCTGAGTTCGAGACTTCGAACCATCGCCTGCGCGACTTCAGGATAGATCTTGTCGATCAAGCACCCCACGAATATTCCGGCTTTCAGCCCGGATATTCCGGCAGGACTGTCCGGGCGATTCACGAGGCGGTGGAACGGGACGGGTGCCAAAGGCTTGAAGTGCCTTTTGGGATATAAGGAGGGAAACCGGGAACACGAAGTCCCCATGGCCTCGTCAGCCGGGCTCGATAACACTCCCTGCAGCCTCGAACTCCACTCCAGAAATCGATCCAGCAAACCGGGCCGGGCAAGCAAGCCTCTCAAAACGATCTTCTTTACGGGATGAAGCCCCATGTACGCGGTCAACATGGCCCGAGCACGGATAAATATGTCCAGGATCCGCACTCCGCTTGGACAATCTGCCGCGCACGAACCACAGAACAGACATCTCGCCAGTCGTTCTGCGACCCCGGCGGGATCCTTGAAGGCCTCTTCGATGAGGCCGTCCAGCAGAGCCAGCTTCCCGCGGGCAACGTCCGACTCCCTGCCCGTCTCAGCAAACAACGGGCACACGGTCTGGCACATGCCGCAGCGCATGCATACCGCAAGCTCGATCTCCAACTGCTTCACAAGTCGTGCAAGTGCCTTCATGCTCCTCATGGAGTTACCCCGTTATCGCGCCGTGACTCCCAGGCTTATCCGCCACGTTGTGATCTCCTCCTCCCCTCGACGGGACTGCCTCCGCAAATCCGTATTCGACACCAGGACACCGCCCGATAATCGCCGGTTTCCAGGTTGTAAGGATAACCTGGAACGCCAATGAACTGGCACAAATTAATTCAGAACCGGGTTCCGTGTCCGGTTTTTCCGAAAACCTTTCCCTCTTGCTGCATCTCAATCTGAAAGAAAGACTCTCTTTGCAGGCCCCCGTATTTCCTGGTTCATCCGGCGAAGAAGTACCTCCGGTGCCTTTCATGCACTTGGTGCCTTTTACGCAAAGGGAGAACCGCCGAAGTGTAACCGCCGAAGTGTAACCGCCGAAGTGTAACCGCCGAAGTGTAACCGCCGAAGGAAGCAGTGGCCGACGGAACAGGAATGCTATAGAATAGGGTGATGCAATTCCCAGTTCAAATCAACCAGGTGAACTCGAAACATCTGTCTGATGCGTAAGATCTCCCAGGGAGCGATCGTGTTATGGGCAACGAGTACAGTTTTCGGAATCTGACTGCGGAAGAAGCGGCAGCTCAAATCTACGACGGCGCAACCGTGGCATTCAGCGGCTTTGCCAACACGGGCACGGCGAAGGCTGTCCCCAGGGCCCTGGCGGCCAGGGCGAGGGATTTTCATGAATTAGGGGTGCCGTTCAAGATACGTGTTTTGACAGGGGGTTCAAGCGGGAGCACCATCGACGAGGAACTGGCCCAGGCCAAAGCAGTGAGCTGGCGCGCCCCGTACCAGAGTTCCCCGACCCTGCGCGGCCAGATCAACCGGCAGGAAGTCGAGTACGTGGACATGCACCTCTCCCATGCTCCTCAGACCCTGGTGTCCGGCTTCTTCGGAAAGCTGGATTATGCGGTGATCGAAGCCGTCGACGTAACCCGTGACGGCAGAGTCTATCTCACCTCTTCCATCGGAGCCTCCCCCACCTACCTCAAGCATGCGGACCGGGTGTTGATCGAAATCAACCATCACCACTCGAAGAGGCTGCCGGAGATGGCCGATGTGACGATTCTGCCTCCTCCCCCTCGCAGGAATCCCATTCCCATTCACGAACCCCTCACCAGGATCGGCTATCCCTACGCCATGGTCGACCCCAGGAAGATCATCGGCATCGTCGAAAGCAACGAACCGGACAACGTCCTTCCCTTCCGGCCTCCCGACGAGAGGAGCACGAAGATCGCCGAACACGTGGTGCGCTTCCTGTTCGGAGAGATGATCAGGGGCCATATCCCACAGGAATTCCTTCCGTTGCAGGCGGGAATCGGAAACATGGCCAACGGCGTAATGGCCGCACTGGGCAGGAACCCCTATATCCCGCCTTTTAGAATGTACTCCCTCGTCTTCCAGGACTCCCTGGTCGACCTCATGGAACAGGGCAAGCTCGTTGCAGCCAGCGCCACCAGTCTGACCCTGACTCCCCGGGTTCTGGCTCGAATTTACGACAACATGGATTTTTTCGTGTCGAAGATCGTCCTGCGCCCGCAGGAAATCTCGAACGACGCGGGTGTCGTCCGCCGCCTGGGAGTGATCGCCATGAATGCGGCGATCGAAGTGGATGTCTATGGAAACGTCAATTCCTCCCACGTTTTCGGCACCGATATCATGAACGGCATCGGAGGCAGCGGCGAATTCACGCGCAACAGCTTCCTGTCCATCATCATGTGTCCCTCCATCGCCAGGGAAGGCAGGATTTCGAGGGTCGTTCCCATGTGCCCGCACATCGACAGCAACGAACATTCCGTCCAGGTGATCGTCACGGAACAGGGCCTGGCTGACCTGCGCGGCCTCGGGCCCATGCAGCGTGCCAAGAGCATCATCGACAACTGTGCACATCCCGCATATCGCGATTACCTGCACCGTTACATCGAAGGTTCCAGGGTGGGACACATCCGTCACAATTTGAGAAAATCCTTTGAACTCCATCGCAACTACATCGAATACGGCAGCATGCTGCCTGATTCGAGGACCGCTGAATCATCCGGCAGATAAACCGGTTCAGGGCAAGACAGGAGAATCGAATGTCGTTTCGGAACACTTATCCCAGGCTGACTCCTGAAGAAGCGGTTCAGGAGATCTTCAACGGCGCCACCGTCGCCTTCAGCGGGTTCACCAATTCAGGTGCCGCAAAAGTGACTCCCAGAGCCATTGCGGCCAGGGCCGTCGAACTTCACCGCAGGGGAGAACCTTTTAAGATCAGGGTGCTGACGGGAGCATCGAGCGGGGAAAGCATCGACGAACCCCTGGCGCAGGCCGAAGCCATTTCCTACCGGGCTCCCTACCAGAGTGGACCGAAGCTGCGCAAACAGATCAACAGCCAGGAGGTGGAGTACGTCGACATGCACCTGTCCCACCTCCCCCAATCCGTCCTGTCCGGCTTTCAGGGGCAGCTCGATTTTGCCGTCGTCGAAGCCACCGAGATCACTCCCGACGGACGGGTGTACCTGACCACATCCATAGGAGCATCGCCGACGTATCTGAAATATGCGGAGCGTGTCATTGTCGAGATCAACAGGTATCATTCCCCGAGGCTCAGGGAAAT
>JABUEY010000122.1 GCA_013314815.1 Syntrophobacteraceae bacterium | reverse complement strand
AAACCCATGTTTCGTTCCATAAAGACCAGAATGCTTCTTTTTGTGATCGGTATCCTCGTGGTAACCGCCCTCGTGCTGATGCTGTTTACCAAGAAGGACATCGAGCAGCACACTCTCGAGACCGAGGGCAAATCCATTCAGAACGTCATCTATCTTGTAAAACTCAATATCGAAAGCCAGTATGGAAGCCTTCTCTATTCCAAGATGTCCACCGTCGAGAAGCGCAAGAACGATTTGAAGAAGCTGAACCAGCTGGTCATTTCGGTCGCGAACTACTTCGAGGATCTCCATGCCAAAGGAATACTGCCCGAGGAATCTGCAAAGGCCTTCGCCCTCGAATGGATCAACTCTCAGAAGTACACCGACGACAGTTACGTTTTTGTCTATGATGAAAAGTGCACCCTGCTTGCACACCCCGACTGCAACGTGCTGGGGAGCACCATGTCTCACATCAGGGACATCAAGGGGCTGGGTCTTTTTGAATCCATGATGCACAAGGCCAGGACGACCGGGGCAGGCTTTACGATCTTTTCATGGGACGCCCCCGGCTCCGGTCAACCGTCCAAACAGATCGGCTACTTCGCCCCCTATTCCAAATGGAAGTGGATGGTTGCGGCGGCGATCAACATTGAAGATATCGAGGTGGAGCACAAGAGGGAATTCGAAAACATTGTTCAGGAGCTGAAGGAGAACTTCGAAAAGATCAAGATCGCCAGCAGTGGATACCTTTTCCTTTTCAACGGCAAAAAGGAGATCATCATTCATCCCGAGTTGACCGGAAACGCGCTTTCTTCCGTTCGAAACACCCTTACGGGAAATCTCCTCCTCGATGACCTTATGGCTGCGGCCGCCACCCCGGCAAAACCCTTGGAATACCTGTGGGAGGACGAGTCCGGAAAAGAAGCGAACCGCCGTTTCGAATCCTACGTGGACTACTTCAAGACACTCGACTGGTACATCGCTTCGAGCACCTCGACGGAGGAATTGAAGCTGCCGGCAAGAGCTGCCGTATTCAGACAGCTGTTTTTCATCGGCATCGTCTTTGTCGCGGGCATTGCCCTGACCTACCTCCTGGTAAGAAGAATCGCTCAGCCCATCAAGAAGCTGACAGAATACGCCAAGGAACTGCCCTCACACGATTTTACTTCAACGGAAACCACTCTTTCCGGCATCGAGCATCTCCCCATCGAGTACCGGGACGAAGTGGGTAAGCTGGCGGAATCCTTTATCTTCATGGAAAAGGAGTTGAGACAGTATATCGCGGACCTGAAGGAAACCACCGCGGCCAAGGAGAGGATCGAAAGCGAGCTCAAAATCGCGAGTGATATCCAGATGAGCCTCATCCCCAAGATCTTCCCCCCCTTCCCCGACAGGACGGAAATCGATCTGTTCGCGACATTGAAACCCGCCAAGGAAGTCGGTGGAGATCTGTACGACTTCTTCTTCATCGACAACGATCACCTTTTCTTCGTTGTCGGCGATGTATCCGGCAAGGGGGTTCCTGCATCCCTCTTCATGGCTGTCGCCAGGACTCTCATCAGGGCCGGCGTGGAGAAAAACGCCACTCCCGGAGATATCCTCCACCTGGTGAACAACAAGATTTCCGAAGACAACGATGCCTGCCTGTTCGTCACCATATTCTGCGGGATTCTGGACATGAGGACAGGGGAAATGCTGTACACCAACGGTGGCCACAACCCTCCCCTGCTCATTTCATCTTCGAAATCGGAGGTCAGGTATGTCGAGCTGCCCGACGGCATGGCTCTGGGTATCATGGAAGATTCGGCATACAGGACGGAAAGACTCGTCCTCGCCCCCGGGGATGTACTGCTTGCCTACACCGACGGAGTAACGGAAGCCATGGATGCGAACCGGCAGCTTTATTCGGAACAACGCCTGATTGAACTCATCCGCGGTCTGAGACACTGTCCGGTGGAAGAGATGAGCAAACACCTGATGCAAAACATCGCCGACTATTCACAGAATGTGCCTCAATCCGACGATATCACCGTGCTTGCCCTGGAATACAAGGGGAGTTGACGAAAGGCCCGGCTCGATGCCGGCTGGCGGAGAGCAGCGAAATTTCTGCCGCTATTCCCGCCCAATCGTGTCACAGGCGTTTACGGCAAAGTTATCGAACATGACCGCAACAGGGCAGGACTGCGTTCCTTTTTCGTCGTCCCCTGTCTGCAGCTTGAACCGGACCCGGACTTTTTCGTTGCACGGTTCAGCAAATGTACAGGTCTCCTGCCACGCTCCGGAATCCAGAACCAGGAAGGTGAGCCGCCCGGCTTTTCGCACCACACGGAGGGTCCCCGTCTGTGGAGACGGCCCTCCTTTCAACTTCTCCTGGTTCTGTTCACCAAAGTAATCCATGCGCGCCCGGTAGAACAACCCCCTGCCTGGAGCGCCGGCGATGTAGCACTTGTAGCTTTTTTCATCTCCGAGTGTCTGGATGACCAGGCCCGCATTGAACTGGCAGGCTTCCGGCGCCACGGGGACCGTGAAATCCGCCTGGACATCGAAATCCCCTTCGAACGTGAAAAGCGAATAGATCTGGATCTCGCAAGGGTCATCCTTCGGGCAGCGCAGGTTCAACAGACCGTCCTTTACACCCACTGTGCCGGACTGCCTCGAATACAGCAGCACATCCTGCCACCTTTCCAGGTTGTAGCTTTCGAAAGAATCGGAGTATTCGGAACATGCGCTTTCGCCGGCTTCCGGCATTGCGAAAACCTTGGACGGATGCAAACCGGAAAAAAGGAACACCGCAATCAGCGGCAACAAATGTACCCGGTTCATAAGGCGCTCCTCCTCTTTCCCTTTCATGACTCTTGACTATGTACGTTCCATGGCGATGAACCCGGAAACCCCGGCTCGAAACGCATAACCGGATGAATGCTGTTATCTTCAGGCCTGCAAGCCGGAAAGATGAATACCTCGGGACAAAGTTGTGGTATAGAATGGCACCTGCCTTGTGAAACAAGCGGCAAGTCCGGGATCGCCGGTCTATGAATTCAGAAGATCATCCTACCAGATGCGCCGCGTGCCGCAAGCAGATTCACCGCCGCAGTGACCGTGGAGCGGACTCAGGGAAGTGCGCCTTTGCGCCGGGATGAAACGGGCCGTTCAATGCTGTCCCGGCGTGCTTCGAGGATACTCAAAGCATGAACAGCAGCTGTCGATCCATTCTTGCACGCATCTTGCCGGCACTCCTTCCGATCCTCCTCCACACCCTGGCTCCTCCCGTACCCGCCGAAACCGCGGTGCGTTCCGTGTCCGTCAGCCGGTTTGTTCAGCATCCCGCACTGGATACCCTGATGCAGGGATTCATGGATTACTTCGAAGAAAAGGATGTACCCATCAAGTACAGCATCCACAACGCCGGCGGAGACCCGGATGCCAATGTCAAGATTGCGGAACGTATCGCAGGGGAAAACCCGGACCTGGTGCTCGCCATCAGCACTCCGTCTTCCCAAGCATGCCTGAAGACAGTGCGCAGCAGCATCATACTCTTTTCGGCCGTGACGGATCCGGTGGAGGCCGGACTGGTGGAAAGCCTCGACAGGCCGGGGCCGAAGATCACCGGCATGACGGATATGAGTCCTGTCGACCGGCAGATTCAGCTCATCAAGGGCCTTCAACCGGACATGAAAAGGCTGGGAGTCCTTTACAACCCGCGGGAGGCCAACAGCCTCAGCCTTGTCGCCCTGACGGAAAAGGAGTGCGAGAGGCAGGGTATCCAATTGGTAAGGAAGACGGCAGAGGGCAAAGACACGGTGATCACCGCTCTGGAGGACCTGATCGGCCAATGCGACGCGGTTTACGTGCCCACGGACAATACGGTGATTTCCGTGATTGAATCCGTCGCCAGACTCTGCGCTCGACACCGCCTGCCGCTTTACGCCGCGGACGTGGATTCGGTCCCGCGGGGAGCCATTGTCTCCCTTGCCATTGATTACCGTTCCATGGGCCGCCAGACGGCCGCGATGGCCGAACGGATATTCCAGGGCACTTCCCCGGCCGACATGCCCGTCGAGTCTCTGAAGGACCTCCAAATCCATTTGAACATCATGGCGGCCGAACGCATGGGGATCGATCTGCCCGTCGATCTTTTGCAGGCGGCAGACGCCATTTACAACTCGTTTCCGCCATAGTCGAAACCGGTGGGCCCGCTGAAGAACGGCAAAGCCGTTCCTGTTTGAATTGTTCGACAAATCCTGCACTGTCCCTTCGAAAGAGCACCGGGTGTTTTCATGGCAGACACCGGTTCAAGGCTTCATGCGTCGAGGTATGCCGGATGAAAAAGGAAGCGGCTTCACAAACCAGGCTGGTCGTTACGTCGATCTTCATCCTGGTCCTGTCCCAGGTTTTCATGGCCGGGTTGAGCACCGGTTCCTTCGAGAAGATATACCTGAATTTTCTCACTGCCAGCTACGACATCGTCGCCAGGGACTTCAGGCGGAGCGTCGACCAGGGACTGCGCTTCGGCAAGCCGCTGGAAAAACTCTTCGGAATCGACAGGCTGATGGAGGAAATCCATCGGAAGAACGAAGACCTCGACAACATCGTCCTGTTTAAACCCGACGGGGAGATGCTCTACAGTCTTCAGAAGGCGGAACCCTCCACTTTCGTTCCCAAGGCCCTTCAAATCGATTTCACAAGAGACGTCAGGGAGGGCGGATCCGATACGCGCACTGTGCTGCTGGAAGGCAGGTTTCATGTTCTTCTTCCCATTATAAGCAGGGAGAACGAGTGGATAGGGACCATCGACCTCTCCTTTGACGAAGGCGTCGTCGAAAGCAGGAAAAACGCCATTCTTCTTTCGAACCTGAAGGTGCTGGGCGCCGTCACGTTCGCGGCGACCATTCTCCTTGCCTTTCTGGTCCTCTTCTTTGTTTCCTCGAGGTCCGGACCGGACCTGCCGCGAAGGAGAGTGCTGTTCATCCTGGCGTTCGTGCTGGTTCTGGCTCAATTGATCACCTCCGCCGCCAACATCAGGGACTTCAGAAGCCACTACATCGAGATTACCAGGCTGAAGATTGTTGCCCTGACGGACAGGTTGAGGGAAAACATAGACCACCTTCTGAACAAGGGTGTTCAGATCAACCGCCTGGTCAGAATAGAAGATGTCTTCGAGGAGATTCTCGGCAATACCATGGAAATCGAGAAGATATCCATCACGGATACCGGCGGAGCGGAACTTTACGCCGCCACGACTCAGCGCCGGGATGCAGGCTGCGGGGCGGTTGCTTTTATGAGCGCCGCATCACAGCCCGGGGACTTCGAAGTCTTTTTTCCGCTTCGGAGGACCCTGGACGAAAAAGAGGTCATCGAAGGATTCATAAAGGTGCATCTATCCGAATGCACCATATCGAAGGCAGTGTCGAAGATACTGCTGGATGCGGTCACCGTTGTGCTGATTTCCTTTCTCTTCCTGGTGGAACTGGTCATTTTCTTTCTCATCTACATGAGAAAGGAGATGCAGAGCATTTCGCGCGAGGAGGAAGCGTCCTTCACTTATGTACTGGGAAGGCCGGTCGCCTTTATGTATCTTTTCTCGGTAGCTCTTTCCATTTCATTCATCCCCCTTCAGATGAAGAATCTTTACGAACCTATGTTGGGACTGTCGAAGGAAATCGTTCTCGCACTGCCCATCTCGATCGAAATGCTGTGTGCGATGATCACGGCTTTTCTTGCGGGCATGGCCATAGACTGGTGGGGATGGCACATTCCTTTCGGAGCCGGGATCGGGTTGAGTGCATGCGGGGCGTTTCTCTCTGGAAGTGCATCGACAGGACTTGAATTCATTGTATTCAGGGGTATCGTCGGCCTGGGCTACGGTCTCTCTTGGATGGCCATCCAGGGATACGTGTTCACCTTCACGGATCCTCGATACAGGGCACGGGGAATCTCCAACCTGGTGGCAGGCATCTTCTCGGGCCAGATCTGCGGCACCGCGGTGGGAGCCATGCTCGCCGAGCGCATAGGATATCCCGGCGTTTTCATCGCCGCCTCCGCCCTGACATTCCTGCCACTCTTCTTCGTATTGATCTACATGAGGCCCTACTTCAAGAAACCGGAATCCATCGTGGTTCAGGGACCGCCCCGGGTCGGCGATTTTGTCCGCTACGTCACCGACAGGAACATTTTCGCCGTTCTCGTGTTCGTGATGGTGCCCTTTTCCGTTTGCCAGATCGGCCTGCTCAACTATGCCACTCCGATCTACCTCAGCAGCCTGGGCATCTCCCAGTCGAGCATCGGCAGAGTGCTGATGGTCTATGGACTTTCCGTCATTACCGTAGCCCCTCTCATCAGCCGCTTTGTCGATCGTTCCTCGAATAAAAAGATCTTCATTACCCTGGGAGGCATCATCGGCGGACTGGGGCTCTCTGTCCTGTACTTCACCAACGGCATTCTTGCCGTCCTGACGGCTGTTTTCACTCTCGGACTGGCCAGCAGCATCGGTGGATCCGCCCAGTCCGCCTTCGTTCTGGACCTGGATGTCACCAAAGAGATCGGCACCGGAAAGGCAATGAGCATCCAGAGGTCTGCGGACAAGCTCGGGCAGATGCTGGGCCCCGTCTTCATCGGTGCAGCCATCGCCGTTGTGGGACTCGAAAACGGCATTGCCATCAGCGGCATGCTCTATATTCTCTGCTCCATCCTGTTCAGCTTCACCACTCGCACAGGCAAATCCTGACAGGCGGACTCTCACTCCCGCCCGGCACCTTCGCACGGCAACGCCCAAGAATGGGAGGACAACGAATCGTGGCTTCAGTTGGAGTCGAAATCGAGATGCCTGTTGCGGAACGATCCACGGGGGATCCGTACGGAGCCACCTCCCGCTACTTCGAAAACATCCACCGGCAGAAGATCGATCAAGGGGAATCCGCCGTCCTGAAGTCGGTCGGCGGCCGGCACATTGCCGTCGAGACCAGTTCGGTCCTCACGAGCCTCGACAACGCCTTCAACAACCTCGAAAGTTCCATCGGCCCCGTGTCGGCCGAGGAAGACGAACTCACCGTCCTCGACAGGGCAATCCACCAGGAACTGGAGCATGTCCGGAATGCCCTCATCGACGACGATGCCACGGTGATCAATTTTTCGGAACATCCCAATACGGCGATCACGCCGGGTTATTATCACCGGATGCGTGCGCCCAAGCCCATCTACGACTACTGGGTCGGCTATCGGCGTTGGAACCACATGTGCGGCATCGACGCCAAGGCACACAACGGCCCTACGACCGGCGTGAATTTCCAATGCGCGGTGGAAGCGCTGAACGTGGTCCTGGCCGCAAGCCCCGCATTCATCGCCCTGTATGCCAACAGCCCGTTTGAAGCGGGCAGGCCGTCGGGTTACATGGAAAACAGGCTCACCATCTGGCCCCGCATGTTCTCCTGTTCAAGGTTTCCCTGCGACGACAGGCTTCACCGTATGCCCTCCGCCCCTTTCAAGGACCTTCGCGACTACTTTTCCTGGATGTTCGGCCCCGGCACCAGCATGCACTTCGTAACACCCTCGTGTTCCAGTGATTACAAAAAGCCGGAACGCCTCGTTGTCATCCAGGGGGATCCACCCCTGCTCGAATTTCTCACAAAACCCGCATGGAAAGGAAAAGACCTTCATACCTCCGAGGAATTCACCGTCACACCCAGCATGGCACACCTCGCTTTCAACCAGTTTGCCCATTTCCTCGATGCCAGGATACGGTACGCTCTTTCCGATGCACCGTTTGAATGCTCCGAATTCTTCGAAGCCATGGAAAGAGGCGAAGGCCGCCTTGAAGAACTCTTCGCAGGCCGGACCCGCTTCTGTTATATCGAAGGGCGGGCTCCTGGAGCCAATTTCCCGGACGAACAGATCCGGCGGCTTGGACACGAAAAGGTCTCAAAGTCCGTCGTGATCTCGCCTTCAGCCATTCAGAAGGGGCTGATCACCAACCTGGTGAATTCGAAAAAGCTTCTTTCCCGGTACAGATGGACCGATCTGGCAGAACTGCGCCGCAGAGCCGTCAGGTATGGTCTCAAAGCTGAATTCGCCGGAATTCGAGTGAAAGACTACTGCAGGGATATTCTCGAACTCGCGGCAGGGGGTCTCCCTTCCAGCGAACATTGGATGTTCGCCTATCCCGAGTTCGTTCTCTCCCTCGGGAAAAACGGGGCGGACCGTGCCGTCGAAGATTTTGAAAGGCTGCCCGGCAACACAGATGAACGCATCCGGAAGATCGTACTGAAAAGGAAAATGATCATCCCATGAGCAGGCAAAGCCTATTGGGCCACTTCAATGTCTTCGTAGATTTCGTCAGCCGCAGCCATGACATCGAAAGGAGGATCGTACTGGATCAGCTTGGCGGTTTTGAGGTTGAGTGCGATCTTGAGGGGATCGGACCAGTTCTGGTCAATATCCCGGGCTCTTGCGCCGTTCAGGATCTTGGCGATCACCTCGGCATGGAACTGCCCGACGTACTTGAACTCAGCCTGGGCGATGCTGAGCAGTACTCCGTGCTTCACTTCCTCCGAACCCAGCATCGAGAATGTCGGGATCTTGTGTTCTATGACAGGTTCCAGCAGAACAGGCATGTTCTTGAGGTTCACTCCCCTGTGCACGGTGATGTACAGGGCATCGATTTTTGGAGCCAGTTCCTTGTGGCAGGTCACCACTGCTTTTTCCGCTTCCTGGAGCGACACATTGTTGAAAGGGGCGATGCAGCGGACAATCTCGAATCCGCGTTCCTTCGCCACCTTTTCGATGGAATCGATCCCGGCGAAAGTCCTTCCCTCCACTGAATCCTCGAAAGCCACGCCCAGTCTTGAAAAATGCATGATATCGTGGAAAAGCCTGATCTGCCGCTCATACCGCGTCGGATCGACCTTGGCATGAATGTGATCATAACCTGAATCCTCGACGCTCCTGATGATATTGGATGAGATGGGGTTGCTGCAGGAACCCACCACCGTCGGCACCGAATGATCGTTGTTGGCCAGATCCTGCCCGGCCCAGGTGCCCATGGCGATCATGAGATCGATGTCCTTCTTGTCTTTCAACCTCTCCAGAACTTTCGCCCTTGTGCTTGGGCGTAACTCCTTGTTGAAATCCGAAGTCCAGAAGGCATCGCGCACAAACTCCACGTAGTCGCTCCGCACACTCCTCGACAACCATTCCCAGAATTCCCGGTGGTTGGGATTGTAGGCCTTGGGGAATTCCATGTCCTCGATCCAGCCAAGGCCGATCAACCCCTTGACGGTGGCCTTCAGAATGATTTCATAGTCCGGATAATTGCCCCCCTCGAGATACCCGATGCGCCATTTCTTGCCGTTGTTGGTCACCGGGTTTGTGCTGAACTCCCCCTTGTCCGCCGCAGACACGTTCACAGATGCGAACACACCCGCCAGCAACACGATCACCATCGCCAAAACCTTACACTTCCTCATTCGCAGCCCCGAAAGTACCTCGACAAGAGACAAATCCATCTACACGCCGGGCAAGTGTCTGGGAACCACTCACGCCGATTCATTCTTTATTTTGATATTCTGGTATGTTGACTTATACAGGATACTGCATCGAGATGCAAACTCCAAATACCCCTTGTCCGATCGGTTCAATGAACTCTTCCACCGAAATGTTTCCTCCCTGAGCCAATCCCCGGAACTGCACTGCCTCTGCTTCACTCTCACTCAGCGCTCGCCAATGAAGCAGTCGGCGCCCCCCCCGACCGCTATAATGTGCTTTTTAACACTTTTACGGTAGGTTATGATCGACTTGACATTAATTTTTTCTTTCCTTAGCTTACATTTAAAGATCGAATGTCGATCTTGGACGACGAAATCCCATCGTTCAATAGCACGATGGAGTCCTGAAATATCCATGTATGCAAGTCTCAAAAAGGAAGAAAACATGAAGACTTTACCGATATTTGTGGTTGCTGTCGCAGCCGCGGTTCTCCTGGGATTCGGAAGCAGCTACCTGTTTGCCGGCCACGAAGGGAAACCTCTGACGATGGAACAGCAGAGTGAATGCTGGGGACTGTTCGAAGCGATGGATGGCGGCGATAAGGGCTACGTGACGTTCTATGAGTTCTACAATGCGACTCACGGCAAGGGCGGCCACAAGGGCCTCGCCCCCATCGGCAGTGGAGCCACGAAGTTCTATTCCGCCGATAAGGACGGTGACAACAGGCTGACCAAAGGCGAATACTGCGCCTGGAGATTCCGCCAGACCATGTAAAGCCGTCGTTCGTCAACCAGCAGATGTCCTAAACACTGCATGCAAGGCACCAGGTAGTCGAAAACCGGTGCCTTTTTTCTTTCGTTTCCATTCCCGCACGCGGTGAGGGCGAAGGCATCCATCGACGAGTGCCTCGTACAGACCGCGGCCGCGGTCTTTCATTCTGGATAAGACTCGCGTTCTGCAAGGTACGAATCAATCACCGGCAGGTCCGCCTCCGCCCAGTCGAGGGTCTTCAGTTCATCCGGCGGCAGCCAGGCGATGGCCGAATGCTCCCGCACAATGATCTCACCCGACTCGATTCTGCAGATGAACGGGTAAAGCGTAACGGTGAAAGTTGGGTAGCGGTGTGTGCTGGCCGGCAGGCTTTTCATTACAGAGAGCCGCACTCCCATCTCCTCCAGGATTTCGCGGCGCAGGCATTCCTCCGGACTCTCACCCCGATCTATCTTGCCGCCGGGGAATTCCCACTTGAGCGGGAGACTCATCGCGGAACTCCTCCTGGCCGCCATGACGAGACCGTCGCGCTCGATGACGGCACAGGTCACATGGAGGTGCCTGTTTTCCTGGTGCACGCGAAGACGCGAAGACGCGAAGTAGGTGTGCCTGTTGACAACACGGTGCAGGCCATCCTTCAAAAGCGGGGCTCCGAAATTGATGAGCAGGCCCAGGGGAAGGTTCATCAGGCGAAGATAGGTCAGAAGTTGCTTCGGCTGGACCGGATGAATGTTCTCGACCGACTTCAGCTCCACGATCAACTGACCGTCGACCAGAAGATCCAGCCGGAATCCTTCGTTGAGTTCAATGCCCTGATAATGGATCGCCACGGGCTTCTGTCTTTCGACTGCCAGTCCCCGCTGTTCGAGCATCCTGGCCAATACGGCCTCATAGACCGATTCCAGCAGGCCCGGCCCAAGGTCACGGTGCAACAGCAGCGCCGCATCGACCACATTCGATGCGACTTCCTCAACATCCCTTCGCAACCTGGCATGAGGCTTGTCCCCACGACTCCCCCCATCCACCATCGCCCCTCCTTCCCCCAGCGTCCTTCGGGCCTTCGCGTGAGCCCTTCTTCCCCCCTCATCCTTCGCGCCTTCGCGTGAATTCCCTCCTTCACCCCCCGGCGTTCGAACATCCCTGCCCTATTATCTCATACCACTTCGCCATCAGCGATCAAAGACCTGCCCTGTGAAATCCGACCCGACTCCGACTGACTTCTCTCGACTGTTCAATCGCACCCGTCCTGGGAACTCCACCTTCCCAGGACGGCTGCTGATCATTGATAATGAATCCGTCTCACATCGTGCAGCCTACATATGATCTTCCCCTTTTTGAACGTAAGTTGGGCATGCAGATTATCCTTTGCATGATATCTGCTGCCGAGGAAAAAGCTGAGTGGGAAGGCAACCGTATTACCCTCCATGTGGGCATCCACCAGAGACCTGGCCAAACCAGGCACATGGACCCGCTCGGCATCCAAAGCGATATGGAGCAGGGAGTGAGCCTCATCGTAGGTCAGCACCACCTGGATAGACGACTTCGGGCTGCCCGGC
>JABUEY010000121.1 GCA_013314815.1 Syntrophobacteraceae bacterium | reverse complement strand
TAGGCATGGCGAACCCTCCGCACACCACGTCCCCCAGCACGTCGTAAAATGCGTAGTCCAGCTTTTCACTCGACGCATAGGCGCCCAGTTGTTCAAGCAGATTGATGGAAGTGATGATCCCTCGCCCCGCACATCCCACTCCCGGTTCCGGCCCACCCGATTCAACGCATATGGTGCCTTTGAACCCCGTTTTTCGGATGTCGTCGAGGTCCACGTCCTCACCTTCCGTGCGGAGGGTGTCGAGGACCGTTTTCTGACTGAGTCCGCCGAGGAGGAGTCGAGTCGAATCGGCTTTCGGGTCGCAGCCGACAACCATGACCCTTCTTCCCATCTCCGCAAGTCCGGCAACCGTGTTTTGCGTAGTTGTGGATTTTCCGATTCCGCCTTTTCCGTAAATTGCGATCTTCCTCATCTCCGATTCTCCTGTGTGGATGAATTGTGTGGACTGTCATAAGAGCAGAGTCCGTGCCAGGAGAGCCCATGAACGGGTGACTCGGGTTCAACTTACGGTTATTTATGGATTATTGCCAAGGGGGTCAAAGGGATGACGTATGCTGCAATGATGGACAATGGCTTACAATATTGTTGGCAGGGTTAACACTTCTGTCGGATCTTATTCGTCGATTTTCGCTGGTGTGTATTCTAAAAAAAAAGGGATGCGCCGCACTGCAGCGCATCCCTTTCAGGGGTGTGCAGGTTCTTTCGAGCGGGTCAGTCGACCCGGGGTCTCGGGTAAAGGCCTGCACGCTCGACGATTTCAGGGACCTTTTCCTCCCATTCGATGGCCATGATATGAAATCCGTTGATTCCTTTGACTTCTTTGAGTTCCTGGATCTGCTCGATGCAGATATTGATGCCCTCTTCAGCCTGCTTTTCCTTCGGGACTCCTGAAAGCCGCTTGATGATGTCGTCGGGGACGTCCATGCCCGGGACCCTGTTTTTCATGTACTTGGCCATCCCGACCCCTTTCATGGGGGTGAGTCCGGCAAGGATGTACACCTTTTCGTGCAGACCCCGGTCCACAACGCCCTGCATCCACCTCTTGAACTTGTCCATGTTGTAGATGCACTGGGTCTGAATAAACTGGGCTCCCGCGGCGACCTTTTTCGCCAGGCGGCTGACCCGGATCTCGAACGGATCGGCAAAAGGGTTTTCCGCCGCGCCGATGAACATCTTCGGACAGTCTTTCATCTCGAAACCGCTCAGAAGCCGTCCTTCATCGCGCATCAGTTTGACCGTCTGGATCAGTTGAGTCGAATCCATGTCGAAGACGTTGGCCGCTTCCGGATGGTCTCCGAAGCTCTGGTGATCTCCGGTCAGGCAGAGAATGTTGTGGATGTCGAAGGAAGCCGCGCCCATGATATCGCTCTGTATGCCGATCCGGTTTCTGTCCCGTGTCACCATCTGCAGCACGGGTTCGAGCCCCATCTGCTTGATGCGGATGCAGGATGCGAGGCTGCACATGCGAACCACCGCTGTCTGGTTGTCGGTGACATTGATGGCATCCACGTAGTCGCCTATGGATCGGGCTTTTTCGGCCACGACATTTCCGTTGCAGCCCCGGGGCGGGCCGCATTCAGACGTTACGGCAAGATGGCCGGCCGCAAGGATTCTCTCGAGTTTGCTGGGTGTGGTCGTGTTCATTGCCGCGAAACCTCCTTGATGATCTTGCGGGGTCCCCCATCCCTGCTGGTGGACCAGTTCTTGATATCCACGGGCTGCTCGAAACGGTCCAGCTGCCCCAGCTGCTTCAGCCGGTCATAGATGAGCTGCCAGCCGCACGCGATTTCCTTGTTCACTTCGCACTTTCCGTTGGCGGAACCGCCACAGGGGCCGTTGGCCATCCGCTTGGAACAGCGGGCGATGGGGCAGATGCCGCCGGTGCTGGCCAGCAGACATTGCCCGCAGGCCTGGCAGCGCTCGGTCCATACACCCGGCTCCTCCGTAACACCGATGAAACAGGTGTCCACCCCGGGAAGAATCGGCACATTGTCATACATCTCCGCCAGAAACTGGACTCCCGCTCCACAAGCCAGGGAGACCACCGCATCGTAATTCCGGATCGACTCCTGGAGTTCCCGGTTGTATTCCGGGTCGCACTGCCGTGTAAGGCTCGTTTCCCCGATTTCCATCTCCTGCCCCTCCCGCATGAAGAACATGCGGAGAGCCGATGCCAGCAGTTCGACCTCCTTCATCCCCCCGGCCTCGCACACGGTAACACAGCCGTTGCAGCCCGCTATGAGGACTTTTCTGAATCCCTTGATCTCGTTGATGATTTCATCCATTGGTTTCGCTTTTGCCATGATCATGCGGCTTTCTCCTTTCTCTCCCCTTTCAACCTGATGGGGTTGGGGCCCAGCAGGCGTATCTTTTCGACCATTTCCATGGTGATTTCGGCAAACCTTGGACCCATGCCGGCGGAGAGATTATACATTGCGACCCTTTCGGGTTCGAAACCGATACTCTTCAAAATCTCCTGGACGTAGGCCACTCTTTTCTTCGCGCGCAGGTTACCGGTCTGGTAGTGGCAGTCCCCTTCCAGGCATCCCGCGACGAAAACGCCGTCGGCTCCCTTCTCGAGTGCTCTCATGATATGGATCGGGGCCACCCGTCCCGTGCAGGGGACCTTGATGATCCTGATGTTGGTCGGGTAGCTCAGTCGCATGGAACCTGCCAGGTCCGCAGCGGAGTAAGCTCAATAGGTGCAGCAAAACGACACTATGACCGGTTCGAAATGCTCCATCACACCACTCCTTTCAGTAAGGCATCCACCTTGATCATGATCTGGTCATCCGCGTAATGGGCCAATTGAATGGCCTTGGCCGGGCATTCCGAAGCGCAGATGCCGCAGCCCTGGCACAGGGCCTCGTTGATCTCCGATACACCGTCATCATTGATGAAGGGTACTCCGTAAGGACAGTTCCGGACGCAAACCAGGCATGCCGCACACAGGCTCTGATCCACCCTGGCCACGACACCCCCGATGGTCTGGTCCCTGGACGCGAGGAAGGAACCGGCTCTCGACGCTGCGGCCATGGCCTGAGAGATGCTCTCGGTGATGAGCTTGGGTCCGTGGGCGGTGCCACACAGGTAGATCCCTTCCGAAGAAAAATCCACGGGCCGCAGCTTGGCATGAGCCTCGATGAAGAATCCGTCGGTGTTGCGAGGGATCTTCAGCTGGGTAGCCAGCCTTTCCGTGTCTGCGGCAATGGTTGCGGCGGCGAGGATCACCGCGTCGGCGCTGACCCTGACGGGCCGGTCGAGAACATGGTCCGTGAAGGTGACGTACAGGCCGGCTCCGTTGCCGGCGACTTCCGGCGGCTGGAGGCGGGAGTAGCGGCTGAAAAGCACTCCGCGGCTCCTCGCGGTGCTGTAATAGTCCTCAAGCAGCCCGTACATCCTCATATCCCGGTAGAGGACGATGACGTCCATGTCCGGGTTGAGATCCTTCAGGGCGATGGCGTGCTTTACGGCTCCCTGGCAGCAGATGCGGCTGCAGTTGGGGTTCTCGTCGTTGCGTGATCCCACGCACTGGATGAAAACGGCCCTGTTCCAGCCGGCGGCTTCGGAAGCACGGTCGTGGATGAATGCGCCAAGATCCAGCTGAGTCATGACTCCTGGGTGCCCGCCGTACAAGAACTCCTTCGGCCGGTATTCGACGGCTCCCGAGGCCACGATGGTGACGCCGTGTTCGATGATGTGGACCTGGTTGTCCCGGGTCCGCACTTCCGAGGTGAAGTTGCCCTTGTAGCCCTTGAAACCAGAGAGTTCGGCGCCGGTGAGCACCTCGATGTTCCCGTTGCCGCGCACTTCTGCGATCAGGCGGTGCAGGTAGTCCCGGACATCGAGTCCCTCGATGGTGTGCGGGATGCGCAGGGCGAGTCCCCCCAGTTCCTCTTCCTTCTCGATCACGACGGCTTCGAAACCCTGTTTGGCAAGGTTCAATGCGGCGTTCAGTCCCGCTACGCCTCCTCCGATAACGAGGCCCTTCTGCCGGATCTCGAGGGGCCGTTCCACGACGGGTTTGAGAAGCGATGCCCGGGCAACGGCCATTCGAACGAGGTCCTTGGCCTTTTCGGTTGCACGCTCCGGTTCCTTCTGGTGCACCCAGGCATCCTGGTCTCGTATGTTGGCCATCTCGAACAGGTACTTGTTCAGCCCGCAGCTTCTCATGGTCTCCTGGAACAGCGGTTCATGGGTGCGTGGAGAACACGCCGCCACCACAACGCGGTTCAACCTGTATTCCTGAATGACCTGCTTGATCTTTTCCTGCGTATCCTGGGAACAGGTGAAGAGGTTCTCATGGGTGACCACCACGTTGGGAAGCCCCGCTGCATATTCGGTGACCTCCCGGACATTCACCACCGACCCGATGTTGATCCCGCAGTTGCATACGAACACTCCGATGCGCGGTTCTTCCTCGGAAAGATCCAGTTCCGCGGGAAGTTCCTTGACCTGGACACAGGTCCCCCTCGCTTCTGCCAGGTCTATGGCCGCAGCACATGCAGCCGCACTCGCTTCCGCCACGGAAAAGGGAATATCCTTGGGGCCCTGGAAAAGACCGCAGGTGTATACTCCGGGCCGCGACGTGCTCACCGGGGCGAAGGCGTTCGTGGCCGCGAAGTTGTAATGGTTGAGGGCGACTCCCAGCTTCCGGGCAAGGGCGGCGGTTTCGGGGGGAACTTCCATGCCCGTCGAGAGCACCACCATGTCGAACTGTTCTTCGGCAGGTTCGCCGTTCTCCCTGGTGTAGCCGATCAGCAGTCCTCCATTCTCGATGGATGGACTCACGGTATGGATGCGCGACCGGATGAACCGCACTCCGTGCTCGTCCCTGGCGCGATTGTAGTACTTCTCAAAGTCCTTGCCGTAGCTCCTCAGGTCCATGAAGAAGATGGCCGTATCGAGTGGCTCGGCGCTGTGCTCCTTGGCGACGATGGCTTCCTTTACGGCATACATGCAACAGACTCCTGAACAGTAGCCGTGCGAATTGCGCTGAAGGTCGCGGGACCCCACGCACTGCAGCCACGCGATCTTCCGAGGCGGCTGATGGTCGGACGGGCGCACAAGGTGGCCTTCGGATGGACCCGTCGCACTGAGCACCCGCTCGAATTCGATGCTGGTGACCACATCCGGGTACAGTCCGTAACCATAATCATAAGCCTTTGGATCGTAGGTCCGGGAACCGGGGGCGAGAATGACCGAACCGACTTGGATTTTGTGAGTCGTTTCCTTCTGGCTGAAGTCCACGGCTTCCGCCGGGCAGAACTTTTCGCAGGCGCGGCACTTGCCTTTCTCGAAGTAGATACAGTTTTCCTCGTCTATGGCGTATTTCAAAGGTACCGTCTGCGGATACTTCACGTAGGCAGCTTTTCGCCTGTCGAGCCCCTGGTTGAATTCATTGTCGACTTTCCTGGGGCACTTCTCGGCACACATCCCGCACGCGATACACTTCTCCATGTCCACATAGCGCGGGCGTTCCCGCACCGTTGCAGTGAAATCTCCCGCCTCGCCTTCGAGCGCCTCGAGTTCGGACAGGGTCATCAACCTGATGTTCAGGTGGCGGCCTAACTCGACCAGCTTGGGCGACAGGATACACATGGAACAGTCGTTGGTCGGGAATGTCTTGTCCAGCTGAGCCATAACACCGCCGATGCCCGAAGTCTTTTCCACCATGTAGACGTAAAAGCCCGAGTTGGCGAGGTCCAGGGCGGCCTGGATACCGGCTATGCCGCCACCCACAACCATGACCGAACCGACGGAGTTGCCCTTTCTCATTTCCATGATGCATACCTCGTAAAGAGTTGGGGGAGTTATCCTCTGGTTCCATGATGAGAAACGGCAAGGCAAGGCCCTGCCCACATGATTGCTTGGACCGGAAACAGAAGCAATGGGTTGGACGGAGTGGATGGGAACTTGAACCGGGCGAGCATCGATGCGTGCAACAGGATAGTGGAGTGCTGACAGACATTCACTTTCAGCTTTTAGTGGGCATAATGATAGTTCAAAATGCACAGTTCGAAAAGAAGAAAATGATCAGAAAGAAAATTCTGTCGACGCGGAAGGACAGCAGGCCGCTTAAAACGTCGAGGCTCAAAACGGATCGAGTCCCCGGGATGCGGCATGCCGGGTTGACGAGCCCTTCGAGTACGGACGATCCGAAACTCACCGGGCTTTTCTTTTGAAGCCGATGCGGATGGGATTATAATGACCCGGCAGCGAGAACAAACGATCCCGCATCCCTTCACGGAAAAGGACGGGCCCGCCGCCCGGAATGAATTTCCGGGCCGTGCCGCTGCGTTGCCGTTTTTCCCTGGAATATCGACGGAGGTCATGGAGGTGGAAATGAAGATTTACATCTGGCGCCACAGCAAGTTGTATTCAAGTTGGTCCATGTTCGATGAACCTCATATCTACAGGGACAACTACCTGCAGGCAGAAATCGCCGTATTGGCCCGTTCCGTCGACGAGGCGCTCGATCTTGTCGCCCGGGACGAACGGTGGAATATCGAAGAACTGAAACGGATAGAGCCCAGGGTGATTTCCCTCGAAGAACCCACTGTGATCAGCAGTGCCGTCCATTTCGGCTGACAACCTCCGGCAATTCAGCAGGGAAAATCAACCATCCCGCAATATTGCGAAACATTGCGAAGCATCGGCACACTGCTTAGCATAACAATTCAGTTATGGTCCTTCTAATGGTTCTTGCGGCATAAACGCATACCCGGACGGTTATCGCACAAAGGTGGATTAAAGCGGCAACGACGTCATTCACGGACCTGCACCAACCTCATTTCCGGAATGCCGAATGACGTTGTGATGCCAACGATCCTTTGTGTGAAAAGCACTGGATGTGTGAAAAACACCGGAGGTACTCGTTTATGAACGTTCCTGATGGGCATGATGGCTAAAAGAGAAAGTTTGCGGCTTTCGGCCGTGGCTTGCGCGAAGGTTCGGTTCGAACGGTTGAAAGGGGGAGCCTTTCCCTGTGAGAACAAGCATACGGGAGGTGTGGGAATGAGAGGTAAATGGAGATACGACCCGGTTGTCGTGGTGATCACCGTTTTGAGCCTGTTTCTGGCCGGCCGGGTGCTCGCGGCTGGCATCCAGGATTCCGAATCGGCCTTGCACGGAGGAGACGCGGCCACCTACCACGTCGTCGACATCTACAACTTCAAGGGTTTCAGGGTCATCCAGTTCAACCTGCCTGTCCTGTCGCATTATTCCTATATGCTCATCAGTGGCAACCAGGCTCTTGTGGTGGATCCTGGCCGTGATGTGTCCGTCTACGTGGATACTGCGGGTAAGGAAGGCGTGAAGATCATGGGGGTGTTTCTTACCCATTCCCATGCCGACTTCGTGGCGGGTCACACTCAGCTTGCGCGGGCTGTGGGATGCCCTGTCTTTACCCATGCTTCAGGCGGTGCCGAGTATGCCTTCAGGCCCTTGAAGGAGGGATCGACGCTCGAGGTCGGAGAGGCCCTCATTCGTTTCGTCGAGACTCCCGGGCATACCCCTGATGGTCTGTGTGCCTATGTATTCGGTACGGCGAACAGGGAGGTGCCCGAGGTCATCTTTACGGGGGACACGCTCTTTGTGGGAAGCATCGGCCGGCCCGACCTGATGGAGGGAACCGTTTCCGCCGCTTCCCTCGCCTCCATGTCCTATGACAGCTGGACCCAAAAACTGTCCAAGGCCGGAGACAGCGCGGTGATCCTGCCGGCTCACGGTGCGGGGTCCCTGTGTGGAGCGCACCTGAGCGATCGGCCGAGTTCGACGATCGGGGAGGAGAAGGTTTCCAACCCTTACCTGCGGCATCAGAAGTCGAGAAGTGAATTCATCGCGGCGGTGCTCGAAGGCCTTCCCGAAGCGCCCCGGTATTTCAAACACAATGCGGCCATGAACCGCAAGGGTCCGGAGGTGGTGGATTTTGATGCGCCTCTTCCCGCGGAGATATCCCCTGCCAGGAACCTTGCCGATCCAGGGAAATTCTACGTGGTGGACCTCCGAGATCCCGAGAAGTATGCGGCGGGCCATATTCCCAATTCCGTGAACATCGGAGTCCGGGGCAGGCTGGAGACGTGGGTGGGAACCATGGTGCCGTGGGGCGAGGATCTTGTTCTCTGCGGTGATCGAGCTGAACTGAAGGAAGCGGTTTACCGCCTTCACCGGGTGGGCTACAAGGCTCGAGTGATCCGCATGGAGAGTTGGGTGAAGGCAGGGCTGCCTCTCAACCGCAACGAACTGGTCACCCCTGCTCAATTGTATGCCCTGATGCAGAAGGGGGAGGCTCCAGTGATTGTCGATGTGCGGCTGCCCAGCGAGTGGATGGGGGTGCGAATCGGCACTGTTGTGAACCTGCCTTTGAACCATCTGGCCGAACTTTCGTCGAAGCTCGATCCCGTTCAGCCCGTGGTTACCGTGTGCAATTCCGCTTACCGTTCGAGCATGGCCGTGGGGATACTCGAGCGCAAAGGGTTTACCAGGGCGTCCGGCCTGGCGGGAGGCAGTGAGGCCTGGATCGCCGCAGGTCTTCCTGTCTATGGCTCGGAAGCGGGAACTGCCGCGGCCTCAATAACGTCTTCGGTGCCGAGGCGTGAAATACGGCTACCCGAAAGGATTTCCCCGGCCGATCTCGGTCGGCTGATGATGGATCTACCCGGTACATTTGAACTGGTGGACATCCGCCCGGAAGCTCAATTCGCCGACTACAGTCTGCCGGGATCGACCAACGTCGATATTGCAGCCGTCATGTCCGACCCGGCCTTCCTTGCCGGCCCCGGTCCCCTCATCATCGTGGATAGAGACGGCTCCCTCGCCATGGCGGTTGCGGGAATCCTTTCTCAGAAGACACAGCGGTCCATCAGGGCACTCCACGGAGGTCTCAAAGCCTACTGGGAGGAAATGGAACTGAAGTCTGCGGTGAGGGAGGTTCACATTCCCAGGAAAGACGGATCCTCGCGAGGTCCGGAGCGTGCGCCGGCCATGCCGCATGCTCCCCGGATGACGACTCCTCCCCCCATTCCCGATACGGGAACACCTCCCGCTCAGCCTCCAAGACCTCCCCGATCCAAGAGTGCGGGGTGCTGATCATGAACGCCCAGTATGAATCGAAGAAATCGAGCTTGATGAACCCGTATCTTGCCGGAGTGCTGCTCGGGCTGATCCTTCTCGCGTCCTTCCTCGTTCTTGGCGCGGGGCTCGGGGCATCGGGAGGGCTGGCGCGCATCGCAGCGTTTCTCGAAGCGGCCGTCGCGCCGGATCATACGCTCTCCAGCGAGTATTTCGGCCGGTGGGGCGGTTCTCCTCTTGACTACTACCTGGTGTTCATGCTGCTGGGGACCTTTCTCGGGGGCATGATTTCCGCCGTGCGGGCCGGGAGGACAAACCTGGAGGTGGAAAAGGGCGCATCCACAACGGCTTGGCGCAGGTTGAGCCTGGCGCTGGGCGGCGGAATTCTCGTGGGCTTTGCTTCGAGGCTTGCCCGTGGATGCACGTCCGGCCAGGCCCTCACCGGGGGAGCCATGATGCTCACGGGGAGTCTTCTCTTCATGGTTTGTCTTTTTGCAGGGGGATATGCGGCGGCGTGGTTCGTCAGGAGGCAGTGGCATGATTGAGAGTTTTTTCGGAACGGATTCACTGGATTCTCCTCAGGCCTTCCTGGCGGCTCTCGTCATCGGCCTGTTCTTCGGGGTCGCTCTCGAAAGAGCCGGTTTCGGCAGTTCGAAAAGGCTTGCCGGGATATTCTATTTCCGGGACATGGCGGTGCTCAAGGTCATGTTCAGTGCGCTGATCACCGCCATGCTGGGACTTTCCTACTGCATCGCGTTTGGCTGGACAGGACCGGAACAGCTGTACTTCATGTCCACCGTTTATGGAGCCCACATCGTCGGCGGACTGATGCTCGGCGTCGGGTTTGTCATGAGCGGCTGGTGTCCCGGCACGGGAGCGGTAGGGCTGGCGTCGGGCAAGATCGATGCCCTCGTCTTTCTGCTGGGAGCGGTGCTCGGCAGCATCCTTTTCAATGAACTGTTCCCCGTCGTGAAGCCTCTCTATGAATGGGGTGACGCAGGGATCATTTTCGTTCACGACAGCCTTGGTGTATCGAAGGCCGGCTTCGGCCTGGGTTTGACGGTGATCGCCGTGGCCTGCTTCTGGGGATCCGAGTATATCGAAAAGAAACGCGGCGCGGCGGAGTATCTGGTAGACAGGCGGTTTCTTAAGGCCTACAGCCTGACTCTCGTTGTCCTTGCGGCAGGCCTTCTCCTGTTTCCGGAGGGTCCGCGCTCCGCCGCCGCTTCCTGGACATCCGCGCAGCGTATGAGCGATGTGGAAAGGGAGCGGCGGCTGCTCATGGAAATCGATGCGGCGCTGGACCACATCGAACCCGAGGAACTGGCGGACCGCCTCATGACGGGCGGCAGGGATCTGCTGCTCGTGGACATTCGTTCTTCGGACGAGTATGAATCCTATCACATTCGGGGAGCCGTAAATGTTCCTATGTCCGGCCTGTTCGAATACCTCGCACATCAAGCCCACACGGGCATTGTGGTTCTCTATTCCAACGGGATGACCCACCCCGCCCAGGCCAGGGATGCGCTGTACCGCATGGGGTACCGGAACGTCTTCATCTTGACGGACGGGCTGCGGGGATTCATGGAACGATGCCTGAAGCCCGTATCTCTGAGGCGCGTGCCCGTGTCTGAGGAACAGGCGTTGAGGATCCAGGCATGGAGGGCCTTTTTCGGGGCGGTTCCCGCCGGGGCTGCGGCATCGGCGGCGGAATCCGAGGTGCCTTTGGAGACTTCTCTTCCTGGTTTGCTGGACACGAACCGGCTTGCGGAGATGGCGGGTCGAGGCGGCCTCGTGATCTTGGATGTGAGGAGCCAGCCGGAATACAACACCGCGCACATCCCCGGTTCCATCTCTATATCGGTGGAGAGTTTCCGCGGCGTGGTGAGAGGGATTCCGTCCATGCTGCTTCCGGCGGATATGCTTGCCCGGCACTTTTCCCGCATGGGCATCCGGCCCTCGGACCTGGTGGTCATCGTCTACGGTGACAGGATCCTGGACGCCACATTGGTTGGAATGGCATTCGAACGGCTGGGGCACGCCAACTTCGCCGTTCTCGATGGCGGGTTTGCCAAATGGGCTTCCGAAAATCGGCCTGTGGACGCCGTTCTGCCGGATATCACCGTGTCCACGTATCCTGAAAATGAACAGGCGGACCAATTCACCGTGGACTACCGGAAAGTGCTCGAACATGTTCAAAACGGTGGAGCTGTTATACTTGACGTCCGGCCGGCGGAATTCCACCGTGGCACAAGATCCGATGAAGCCAGGGCCGGCCGCATACCCGGTTCCGTCAACCGGCCTTTTTCGGAAGACGTCGTCAGGACGGAGAATTACACTAGCTTCAAGCCCTTGAGTGAACTCGCCGCGGCCTATTCAGCCCTGATTCCTCACAAGGACTATCCCGTGATCGTCCACTGCCGTACAGGACACCAGGCAAGCCAGACTTTCTTTGTTCTGAAACGCCTCTTGGGATATTCCAGGGTGTACTGGTACGACGCGGGATGGACCGAATGGTCTGCTCGCTCTGAACTTCCGGTGGAGACCGGTTCCTGAGAAATCGAGCCGGAAGGGCAGATGGAATTATGGTTCTTCCGGCAAACGGTACGTTGTACGCCCGTGTAACATCGAATCCAGTGCAGCGTGTGCGGCATCACGAACAGGGCGTGGTCGAAGGAATTGACAGGGCAAGGCAATCCCGGTTGCAGAGATCCTCGCGGCGCGATATGTGCTCAGGCTGGATTCCCGCCTTCGAGACTGTGTCGTAATTGTAGGGCCTGGGAGTGGATTTTTATGGTTTAATAGGAATAAAAAATAGGCAAATCGGAAGGTTATGTGGTATAGTGTAGCCCTGAGAGCAGGAGGAAAAGGGCTATGGCT
>JABUEY010000120.1 GCA_013314815.1 Syntrophobacteraceae bacterium | reverse complement strand
GTCCTGGCCCTGGAACCCGGCATCATTCTCCTGGACGAACCGACGGCTTCCCTCGATTTCAGAGCAACCCGCAACATCGAGGAACTTCTCCTGGAACTGAAAAAACAATATACTATATTGGCGGTTTCTCACAGCTTGAGCCAGACCAGGCGGCTGGCCGACCGGGTGTTTGTACTCAACGATGGTCGAATCACCCACGAACTGGACCGTTTTCACCTTCAAGACCGCGATGTTTTCCAGAAACTCATCGAAGAAATATTCTGAAGTGGAGGAAAGCCCGTCATGCTGGAAATACTCGTCCCCGGATACCCACCCCTGCACCTCTCGAGCCTGGTACTCGACTACAATGGAACCCTGGCATGTGACGGAGAAATGATCCCTGGAGCAAGACAGCGCCTGGATGCCCTTTCACGCATCATCGAGATTCATGTCCTTACCGCTGACACATTCGGGGACGTTCGAGACCGGGTCGGGAACATTCCATGCCGCCTTGCCGTCATTGCCGGGGAAAAACAGGCGGAAGCCAAACTCGATTACACCGCGAGGCTGGGATTCAGGAACACCGCCTGCATAGGAAACGGACGCAACGACAGGCTCATGCTCAAGGAAGCCGCTCTGGGAATCGCAGTGGTCCAGGAAGAAGGCGCCTCCGTGGAAGCCGTCTTTGCCGCGGATGTCGTGGTACTGAACATCGTCGACGCCCTCGACCTGCTCCTCCACCCGTTGCGCCTCACCGCCACCCTGCGTTCCTGAAAACCCATGCGCGTTTCTCCCGTCCCGATGCCGTTTCGATCCCGCACGCCTCTCCTTTTGCCTGTCCCTGCAGTCCAGGCGCAGATCGCGCCATGAAGATCTCTCCACCCGGGATGGCCTTGCTCTATCCATCTTATCTTCTTACAGGAGTCACCCGTCATGAAAGCAGGTTCCATTTCGGCGTTGCCGGCTATCTTGTTTCTGGCCCTTGCCCTGATCGCAGGCTGTCAGCCTTCCGCACCCGCCCGGCATGCGGACCAGGCGGTTCAGCAGGTAGACCTGGAACGCTACATGGGGAAATGGTACGAGGTCGCTTCCTTTCCGTCATGGTTCCAGAAGGGATGTGTTTGCTCAACGGCCGAATACACCCTGGCGGGCAACTATGTGGAGGTGAAAAACACCTGCCGCAAAGGAACGCCGGAGGCCGAACCCGAATCCGTAACCGGCAAAGCCTACCCCGTCCCGGGGACCCGAAATTCCCAGCTCAAGGTGCAGTTCTTCTACCCCTTCAAAGGAGACTACCTGGTCATCGCCCTCGACGATGATTATCAGTATGCCGTAGTAGGCCACCCGAAAAGAAAGTACCTGTGGTTTCTCTCCAGGACTCCTGCCATGGATGAAGAAATTTATGATATACTCGTTCAGACTGCGCGGGCCAAAGGGTACGACGTCACCCGGCTGCAAAGAACCGCCCAATCCTGCGGCGACTGAACAGTTGTGGCGTCCCTTGCGGCCCTCCCGCAGGAAATGATTCTCCAGGGAGGGGCGCGCAATGCCTGTCGAGGCATAGCCGGCCGGGAGAAGTCGAAGAAAACAGGGGTTCGAGGTTCGAAAACAAAGGTCGAGGAGTATCAGGGACATGGACATCAAGATGCCCGTTACCTTCCACGGAAGCTACCAGGTGACCATGCGGTCCGGGGATGTGGAGAAGAAGGAAACCTGCCAGAAGCTGACATTCAGCAGACTGTCCTCGCAGGGGCAGGGGGAATCCGACCCGGGCGAAAGCCAGAAGCCGACTCACCTCATCACCTACTTCAGCTTTGGCTGCAGACGCATGCTCGAAGGGAAAATCAAGGAAAACAAAGAGAACAGGGTCGTTTTTCAGGTGGATGACAGGGAATTCGAGTTTTCCCCATCCAGGCCGGTTTACTGAACGAGTGCATCACTCCGGACTGCTCGTTCCCCTTATTCCCCGGGCAATGTGTTTTCCACAAAATGCCCGTCCGGGTCTGCGGGAAGCCAGGGGAAGTCCGGGCGCCGCTCGTCGTCTCCCGCCTGCTTTCCCTTCTCCCCCGAGGGCTGCGGGCACGGCTGACCCCCTCACCCCTCACAGGAGGAAGACCATGGTCGTTCTTAAAAACGGGAAGAAAGGCTCGGCTGTCAAGCGCTGGCAATTGTTTCTCATCGGCCAGGGGTTCGATCCCGGAAAGGTGGACGGCGTATTCGGCCCCGGGACGGAAAAGGCCACCATCGAATTCCAGCGAAAGCACCGCCTCGACCCCGACGGCGTCGTCGGCAACCAGACATATGGACAGGCGATGCTGCTCGGCTTCGAACTGGTCTCCGATTCCACCGACGATGCAAAGACAGGCCCCAACTGGCCGCCGAAACCGGGCTTCCCTCCACTGCTCAGCAATTCCGCCAGGCAGGAAGTCTTTGGAAAGTATTCCTATCAACACGACCCGAGCCCCGACAACCCCGATCGAATCACTATCCTGGACAACTGGGAAAGAGAGAACATCGTAACGGTGGAGACTCCCCAGCTGGCGGGAGTAAAAGGAGCTCCCCGCACGGGGAAGGTGCGATTCCACAGGCTGGCCTCCGACCAGTTCCGAACGCTTTGGAAAGAATGGGAAGACGCCGGACTGCTGGACCGGGTGCTCACGTGGGAAGGATCGTTCACCCCCAGGTTCATTCGCGGCAGCAGGACGACCCTCAGCAACCACGCCTTCGGCAGTGCGTTCGACATCAACTACGAATGGAACCGCCTGGGAACTCAACCAGCCCTGGTGGGAAGCAGGGGATGCGTAAGGGAACTGGTGCAGATAGCGAACGAACACGGTTTCTACTGGGGCGGACACTTCAGCAGGATGGACGGCATGCATTTCGAAGTGGCCAGGATCATTCAAGTCTGAGATCCGTGGAACGGCCCCGCCGGGTGTTCGACCCCTTTCCCACACCCGGACTCTCCCAGGATATTTTCCGCCGTTCTCGCGACCGGGCCAATCCCATTCTATCAAGACGATATCCTTTGCGTAACCCGAAATCGGACAGGCTGGGTTCCACAAAAGATTGACATTACCGGGTGAACCTGTTTTATTTGAATACCGATAAAGTCAGACATATCAAGGGAACCTTCCCATATCGGTTACCTGTTCGCCCTGGTGCAAGCATACTTTTATCAGGATTGCAGTGAATCATGCGGATACCGCCTGCAACAGCCCGGAAGTGATGCTGACCGAAGCGCGTCACGGAATATTCGGGCACCTGTCACCCTGGAAACACTCTGAATACGCAAACAAGGAGAAAACATGGCTCAGTACAGGTGGCCGCCTCGAGGCGGCGATGAGTTCATATGGATTGAAAAGGCTCGGGCTCTGCTCAACCGAACCGGCCCCTACATGTACATCGGGGCCGCCGGTGTGCTGCTGCTGCTCTGGCTGGCAACGGGGTTCTACGTGGTCGGCCCTGGAGAACAGGGGGTTGAACGCCGCTTCGGCCGCCATATGGCAACCACTGACCCGGGCTTGAACTACCGGCTTCCCTGGCCTATCCAGACGGTGGACGTGGTGAATGTCGACAGCATACGGAGAGTCGAGGTCGGGTTCCGGACCACGGCGGCAGGACGCATGCAGGGAGTGCTCGAAGAAGCCCTCATGCTGACCAAGGACGAGAACATCGTCGAAGTCCAGGTTCTGATCCAGTACCGGGTCAAGGATCCCGCTGCTTTTCTGTTCAGGGTTCAGAACCCGGAAGGTGTCCTGGCAAGCGCAGCCGAAGTGGCACTTCGAGGAACAGTAGGGCGCATGCGCATTGACGACGTGATCACCGAACGCCGCGCCGAAGTGCAGGCGGAGACTCAATCCTTCCTCGAACGCCTGCTGGACGAATACAATACGGGCATCCTGGTCACCGACGTACGCCTGCAGGTAGCCGACGCTCCGCAGCAGGTCCGCGATGCGTTCCACGAAGTGGTTCGAGCGCGGGAAGACCGAGAACGCCTGGTCAATGAAGCCCAGGCGTACACGGAAGATGTTCTGCCTCGAGCACGCGGTGAAGCCCGCCAGATCCTCGAGGAATCCATTGCCTACAGGGAAGAACGCGTTCGGCGGGCTCGCGGCGATGCCAACCGGTTCACCCAGGTGCTGGAAGAATACCGCAGGGCACCCGGTGTAACAAGGGAACGGATGCACATCGAAGCACTCGAAGTCATCCTGGCCAATCCCAACAAGGTACTCATGAGCCAGGGCGCGGACAGCAGGGTGCTTCCCTTTCTGCCGCTGAAGGATATGCAGTCTTCCTCCCCGAGGAGCGAAACCGCAAGTCCGAAACCGGCTGAACGCCTTTCCTCGCCAGCCCGCGGCCCGGCAGCGGACACAGGCTTGAACGTTCCCCTTCGGGCTCGCCAGTAGAGCCTGCGGCTCAACAGATAGAAAGAGAGGACCCAATCATGGACCACATGCCGAAACCCATCGGAGCGGCCATTGCGGTGCTGGCCATTGTGGTGGTGGTGCTGAGCCACAGCATCGTCATCGTTGACGAGACCAACCAGGCCATCATCACGCAGTTTGGAGAATACCGCCGCACGATCAGTGAAGCAGGCCTTCATTTCAAGATGCCCCTCATACAGAACGTGAGCTACCTGGAGCGCCGAGTGCTCTCGACGGACGCCATGTCCCAGGAATACCTCACACTGGACAAGAAACGCGCCGTCGTTGACCACGTGACACGCTGGAAGATCACGGATCCGCTGCGCTTTTTCGTCACCGTGCGTACGGAAACGGGAGCCCGCGCCCGCCTGGACGATATCGTCTTTTCCGAACTCAGGCGCGAACTGGCCGTGCACAATCTTGAAGCGATCATTGCCGACGAACGGGAAAAGATCATGGACAAGGTGGCCAAGTCCGCCCGGGCCCAGGCGGACAGCTTCGGAATACACATCGTGGATGTGCGGATCAAGCGGGCCGACCTGCCGCCGGCGGTGCAGGAAAGTGTGTTCAAGCGCATGGTGGCTGAACGACAGAGAGAATCCTCCCGTTACCGCGCTGAAGGAGAGGAGCGGGGGCAGCGCATCAGGGCCGAAGCCGATCGAGAGAGGGCAGTCACCCTGGCCGACGCCCGGGAACAGGCTCAACGCACTCGAGGTGAAGGCGACGCGCAGGCAATCGCCATCTATGCCGAAGCCCTCAAGCAGGACCCGGAATTCTACTCCTTCACCCGAAGGCTCGAAGCCTATCGAAAGCTGCTGGGCAAAGACGACGTCCTGGTGCTCGACACCAACGACGAATTCTTTCGTTACCTGACAAAAGGGAAATAAGTCTATTCCCCGGCCGCGGTTTTCCATCGCCCATGCGATGCGAAACCGCGGCCTCTGAAGCCGCTGCGGCAGCATCCAGCATCCAGTCCATGGAATTCACGGCCCTGCGCCGACTCATCAACCGGTTTCGTCGCCTTCACCCGGCTCGAAATTGGCCGCTCACCGTCGCCGGCCGCACCCGGTTTCCTCATCCCGTTTCACCCCCGCTCAAGAGCTGCTGCTTTCCGCTCGGAGCGTCTCGGGGAGGACTTTCACCGGTTTTGCTGCTTCGAGCAGATCCCTGATTCCCCCGAGAGAACTCAGAACCGCCGTGGCTTCATAGGGCAGGTAAACCACCTTGTTGTTCTGACCCGACACCATCTCCTTGAGCGTCTCGATGTACTTCACTGCAATGAGGTAGCTCGCCGGGTCTCCCTTTCCATCCCTGATGGCTGCGGTGACCTTCTCGATGGCTGTCGCCTCGGCCTCGGCCACCTTGATCCTTGCCTGAGCCTCGCCTTCCGCCACCAGGATCCGCGCCTGCCGGATTCCTTCCGCCTTGTTGATTTCCGCCGCTTTGAGCCCTTCCGCCTCGAGGATGTTCGCCTGCTTCAACCCCTCCGCTTCGAGAATGGCCGCCCTCCGGTCCCGCTCCGCACGCATCTGCTTTTCCATGGCATCCCGGATCTCGGGCGGCGGGCTGATATCCTGCAGTTCCACTCGATTGACCTTCACCCCCCACTTGTCGGAAGCCTCATCCAGGATAGCTCTCAGCCTGCTGTTGATCGTGTCTCTCGAAGTCAGTGTTTCGTCGAGGTCGAGTTCCCCGATGACGTTTCTGAGGGTCGTTTGAGTGAGCTTTTCGATGGCGTCGGGCAGGTTGGCGATTTCATAGACGGCCTTCACCGGGTCGATGATCTGGAAATAGAGGAGTGCATTGATCTCGGTTACGACATTGTCCCGCGTGATGACGTTCTGCCTCGGAAAATCATAGACGGTCTCGCGCAGATCAATCCTGCGCACAGTCTCCTTCCGGATAATCGTATGTCCATCGGGATCCGTGCGCACATAACGCCACTCGATCTGGCGAGGCTTGTCAAAGAGCGGCCAGAGAATGTTGATGCCCGAAGACAACGTTCTGTGATAGCGCCCCAGCCGTTCGATGACCATCGTTTCGCTCTGCTGGACGATCATGAACCCCATCCATGCAAAAATGACGACGAAGACCGCCAAAGCTGTCAGAATGATGAGTACTCCCATGACCGGATTCTCCTTTCCCCCTTCTCAGATGGATCTGACGTAAAGCCTGGTTCCTTCCAGCTTGACCACCTCTATTGCCGTACCTTCGTCGATGAAAATCCCGTCGACGGAAACCGCCTTCCAGTCGTCGCCTCCAACGAGAACCCGCCCGGAACCCACCCGGTTGTCGATGGGTTCGATCACTCGTCCCGTCTTGCCGATGAGTGCATCCACGTTCGTTCTGACCGCCGATGATTCCCTGTAGCAGTGCCGGAGGAAAAACGGCCTGACTCCAAAAAACGCGGCAAGTGTCCCCGCAATGAATGCCGTCAACTGTACCTTCAGCCCGAATCCCAGCCATGCAACCGCGGCCGAAGCAAGACATGCCAGGCCCAGGCAGGCAAGCAGAAATCCCGGCGTGAAGATTTCACCGATAAAAAGCGCTATGCCGACAAGAATCCAAATGTGCCAGACCGAAAGCATTCTCTGTCCTTTCCATGGCCCTCTCGTTTCCACCACACTCGAACCATCCTATGAATCGTCAGAAATACCGAGCGCCAAGAGCCCCAATCTAATCGATGTGTAATAATCTCTTTGTGTTTCAGTGCAGACGCGACCCACTCCACACATGTCTGTTTTCTGCGTGCGGGATTACTGTATCGTAAAAACAGGGGAGGAAAGGGAGGTTCCGGTAATCACGCGGCCAGGGAATGTCCCGGCTGTCGTCTTTTCTGTGAAGGAGCAGTGCTCTCGGCGCCCGCCGCTTCACGGACAGACACATCCTGCTCGATCCCCGAAAGCAGGGCGCCGATTGTCTCCGCCCACACCAGGATCGTCCGTGCGGCCGTATCGATCTAATCGGAGTTCCCCAGGGTTTTCGCCAGCCAGTCGAAGATGCGCGCACCGGCGTAGATTCCCGCCCCCACCTGGCAGTGCTCTCCGGCGCCTTCCTCTTCGGTGAACATCATGAAGTCTTTCGGGCACTTCAATGCCTCGAACAGTCTCATGGCCTGGCCTCTGAAAAACGCCTCGTTTTCGCTTTCCACCACCAGGGTCGGGCAGGAAATCCGATCCGCCACGTTTTCAAGGGTGTACTCGGAACACTTGAGGAAGTAATCGCTCGGGGAGGATGCCTTGAAGGTAAACAAGCCGTTGTCGAGGCCCCATTTGAGTGTCGTATCCGCCGCGGCAGCCTCCCGGGCTCCCCTGTCGAACCCTTCCGGATCATCGCGTATGACGTCCAGCAGTTCCCTTGCGGTCATTGCCGGGGGCACCATGCTTTCCAGGTAGTTGAAGACGCCTCCGTCGGCGATGCATGCGGCAAGGCGGTGTTCGAACGCGGCGGCGCGGGGAGCCAGGTAGCCGCCGAAACTCAGCCCCATCAGCGCCACGCGGTTCGAATCCACGTCCGTCCGGGCGAGGACGTAATCCATGACGGCGGACACCACCACTTCCCAGTCCGGCCGGAATGGCAGCCCCTGTTCGCGGATCACACGCCCCTGGCCGGGTCCTTCGAAGGTCAGGCAGTGGATCCCGCGCATCGATGCGGCAACGGCGGCTCCATGGAGTTCCTCGATGGTTCCGTCAAAGCCGGTCTGGAGGAGAAGCGTCGGACCGGGAACTGCACCACTTCGAGCAGGATAGAAGTATCCGGGCAGAACGGTTCCTTCATAAGGAATCTCCACCGCCTCCACCGCCAGGTCACTCAATTGAACCGCTTGAAGGAAACAATCCCGGCTTCTCTTCGACAATACACCGATCCTGGGATCTTCCGGGTCTCCGTGAAGGTAGAATTCCGCCACGCTGTAATAGCCCGCGGCCCGAAGGAAGGACTCGCGCGCACTCACACGATGACCTGCCTCCATACGTCCGTCGGCGAACTTCTGTATCCGTTCCGCCGTCTTCAGCCACTCCGCATACCAGCTTTCAAAGTCTCCCTCCCTGATCCGAGAAGCCGTCGAAAGGCATTCTCCAATGTCCGATCCGCCCCACGACGCTCTTCCCAGGGTCCTGAGAAGTTGAAATGCAAACTGTGGATCCTTGAACACCAGCTTCATGATCTCTCCCCTCTTTTTCTTCCGGAACGGATCAATGCAGATCCCACCGTTTCGATCACATCCTGCCTGTTCAGTTCATCCCTGAATCCGAAGCGCCACATCCTCGTAATCCGGGTCTTCCGAAAAGATCTTTTCCCATTCCCGGCGAGCCCTTGCGGGCTGGCCGGCGGCCTCGCAGGCCAGGGCGAGTTCGTATCGCAGGGCTCGAAGGAGCTCAACCGGGCGGTCCTTGGTGCGGCGCAGCGCCGCCGCCAGCACCTGCCTGGCCGCTTCCGGCATACCCAGCCTCAGAAGGGCTCTCCCTCTCATGAGCATGAGGCCCGCATGGACTGCCGATTCATTTTCCACGCCTTCGGCCAGTTTCACGACTTCCCGCCAGGCGTCCTGTCCCCGTGCGGGATCATCGAGCAGAATTTCCGCGAGGGAAAGCTTAACCACACGGTCTTCGGGATCGAGGGCAAGCAGCTGCCGGAGCCGCCTTTCGGCATCGTCAAACCGGCCCTGAAGCTGGCAGACCTCCGCAAGACCGAGCAGCACACCCCGCAGAACCGGGCTCACGTGAGCCGATATCTCATCGGTGATGGACAGGCTGATGACCGCCGAAATGCCGTACCTTTCAAAATGCCGTCCGAGTTCCTCGTAATTCCGGCACGCGGCTTCGAGGCACGCTGCAGCTTCATCCAGCCGGTTTTTCCCGAGGGCCAGGAACCCGGCAAGATAGGCTCCATCCGCCAAGTGCACCGCTCGACGCAGGTGTTCGAGGGCCGCATCTTCGCTCCCTTCCACCAGTGCACGGCAGCCGTCTACCAGGGCTTCTTCGTCATCGGGCGTGATGAGCCGTTTGAAGAACCCCATGGTCAGGCGGTCTTTGCTGCGTACCAGGGGTGGAGGTTCGAGTTTCCCTCCGGGCAGTCGTGCTCCTGGAACACCCGCTGCGCGGCTTTGAGAACCACCGGACTTGTGCACCGGGGAATCGGCGCCTCCAAGGGTCGTGGTATAGAAAAGCCCCGTACCCGGCAGACCCACTGTCACGCGTTTGCCCCGAGGTCCGACGGTGAACTTGGCCCCTCGAGGCCCAAAAGAAAGAGACCCTCCCGATTTGCTGAGATTGAGGGTCACACCTGGAAGAATACTCACCCGCCTCCAGAACCGAAACCCCATATCCACTCCTGATTCAAGAAGACCGCCCTGATCCGCATATGCACAACACACTGGACATCACATCCATTCGGCAATAAAAATCAAACACGAGGGCATCGGCATTTCGTTCATACTCGGAAGCGCTATACGCGCCTCCACGTCCGAGTACTTTGAGCAGCATGCCCGACCGTTCGTCCTTGTTCCTCTCATGCGCCTTACAACACATTTGAACGGGAGTCCAGCACATGAAACGAGCCTTCCGCATTTTGTCCGTCGCCCTTCTCGTGATTCTCTGCTCGGGGGTCGCCGCGGCCCAGGGAACACTTGAATTCGCACGCCTTGGCGACTTCCGCCTGGAAGACGGCGAGACCCTCCGGAACTGTCGAATCGCCTACCGGACCTTCGGGACTCTCAACAAAGAGCGCTCGAACGCCGTTCTCTTTCCGTCCTGGTTCGCGGGCACAAGCCAGGATCTCGTGAGTCTTGACTTCATTGGTCCGGGCCGACTCGCCGATACATCCCGCTTCTTTGTGATCGCGGTGGACGCCCTGGGGAACGGAGTCTCCTCTTCGCCCTCCAACAGCAGAACGCAGCCGGGAAGGAAGTTCCCGCGGTTCACGATCCGCGACATGGTGAACTGCCAGTACGAACTGCTCACCCGCCACCTGGGAATCACGCACCTCGAGGCCGTAATGGGCATCTCCATGGGAGGCATGCAGGCCTTCCAGTGGATGCTTTCTTATCCGGACTTCATGGAAAAAACCGTGTCCATCGTGGGATCCCCGCTCCCGACCTCCTTCGACCATCTCATTATCCATGCAGAACTGAACCTGCTCGAAACCATGGGTGAAGGCAAAGACGGCGGACTCACCACCATGCGGACCCTTACCCCGATCCATATCATCGCTCAGCGGACTCCGAGCTTTTTCGTGGAAAACATCCCCGTCGGACAACTTGCCGCATACATCGCTTCCACCCAAGAAGCTGTTACCCGGTCCAATATTCACGACTGGACATGGCAGCTCAAGGCCATTGCCAGGCACGACGTGTTCCATTCCTTTGGCGGATCGCCTGAAAACGCGGCTGCATCCGTCAAGTCGCGCGTCCTGGTAGTGACCTCCAGGCAGGACCACTTGGTAAACCCGGCCTCCGCCAATGACTTTGCAAAGACTCTGGGAGCCCGCACCCTCGAACTGACCGGCAACTGCGGACACCTGGCTTTCCTGTGCGAAAACGATACGCTGATCGAGGCCGTATCCCGGTTCATGACCGAAAAATAGAACCGTCCGGGCTGCGAAAACCGGAGCGGCCGTCCGTCAAACCGGCGGGAAGATCTTCAAAGGAGAGGCGGACGAGGAAGAGGGTTGCACGCGGAATCCGTTTACACCCGTGTTACCGGTAAACGCGTACTCGGACAGTTTGTACGCTGTACGTCGGTGTAACCCAGGAAACGGGAAAGAGCCTGGAAGACAAGGTGGATAGAGCAAGGCGATCCCGGGTGGAAAGTACGGAGAGATCTGCGTTTACACTGGATTCCCGCCTTCGCGGGAATAACGTTGTGATATTTGCGGGAATGACGCTTTGATTCTTGCGGATTTTCGTAACCATCATGGATAACCATCTTGGATAGCAATCTTGTTGACAACCCGTTCCGGAAGCAATAGAATGAGCTCGACAAATTGATGGAACTGCCAGGTGCCCGAGGCTTAATAGGGAACCCCGTGTAATTCGGGGACGGTCCCGCCGCTGTAAACGGGGACGAAATCCGGTGACGCCACTGTCCTGTTCGAGCAGGACGGGAAGGTTCGGAGAGTAGGACGATCCGTGAGTCAGAAGACCTGCCTGATGCAGTGAGATCCCGCCGGTCGGGCGAAACCGGTGGATCCCATGAGGGATTAAGAGAACCAGGGTGCAAACCTCAGAGCATGAATGCTCTGAGGTTTTTTTTTGCCGAAGACCTGTTTCCCGGGACATCCCTTCCAGCCGGGCAGCCTTTCATCCTTGTCGCAACCGTCAACCATGGGGCTGTCGGGAAGCCGCCCCTTTCCCGGCACTCTGCCGTTCAAGGAGGTCGTCCATGAAGAAGGGTATGATCCTGTACGTCACGGAAGAGAAGGAAGAAGTTCCTCTGCAGGGAGCAGAGGAACTGATCGAGACATCGCGGTCTCTGGGGATTTCGGCTGTTTTTGTGGCCACGTCGGAGGAAGAAGTCATCCACGGCTGGTTCGCCCTGATTACCAGAGGCATGCATCAGATCCTGTTCATGACGGTTGTCTACGACGCGGTCCTGGACAGGTTCGAGTCCCGGGGGGATCCCTTGAGGCTTTGCGGATGAGGAGTGTCCCTGTGGCAAACAACCCGTTTCAGAAAGAAAGGAGGATTCTCGAGATGCGTTAGGAAACAGTCCACCGGGCTGGAACTGGACAGCCGGAACCGGACAAACTTGCATCGGTCCGAGGGAAGGGAGTGCAAAGCTTCCG
>JABUEY010000119.1 GCA_013314815.1 Syntrophobacteraceae bacterium | reverse complement strand
CCCTTTTCCTCCTGCTCTCAGGGCTACACTATACCACATAACCTTCCGATTTGCCTATTTTTTATTCCTATTAAACCATAAAAATCCACTCCCAGGCCCTACAATTACGACACAGTCTCCTTCGCGAGAATGACGCTGTAGTGCCCAATGACGCTGTGGAGGCAGTGACAATGTTGCGGAAATGACGTCGCAAATGCCGAATGACGTTATTGTGGGAAGGATGTTTGGGAAATGACGTTGTGATGCAGTGTGACGTCCCTGTGGGAATGATTTCGTGGCGGGCGTATTCCACCTTTTTGTGACAACTGTCCGGGTAGGCGCCTGCCGGAGGAACTCGTCGTTGACCGCATACCGTTCAGTTGTAAACAGATGCTTTTCGGCAAAAAGTTCTTGATTTTGGATGTAGGAGTGCAATTAAATGCTGGCTTTGCGCAGCGAGTTCCGCTCTTGCCCTGAAGGCTGCCAGGGGTTAATTATCCGGAACGTCGGAGCACATGGATCACCACCCCATTGAAAGGTTGGAGAATATGCAGAAGAACCGGGGATTGCCGGGAAGCCTCTACGATGCGCTCGCGTCCCTCAAGTTGACTTTGTTCCTTTTTTTTGCCCTGGCCGGCGCTTCCCTCGTGGGCACTCTCCTCCCGCAGGGTCTCGCCCCCGAGGAACTCAAGGCCCGCTACAGCCCTTCCATTGCTTCCTGGGTCGACACGCTTGGCCTGAGCGATCTCTACCGGGCCCACTGGTTTCAGGCATTGCTTGTGTTGCTTTGCGTCAATCTCATCGCCTGCACCATCCAGAGGCTCCCCAAGACCCTGAAGATTCTCAAACAGCGTGAGGACTCGTTTGATTCCCACAAGCTTCTCAAGTTCAACCTGAATCATTCCTTTACGGCGCAACTGGACCGGGACGACGCAAGGCCACGCATTTCCAACGTAATCAACAAAGAATTCGCCCCACTGCGGTGGGTCGACCAGCCGAACGCGTTCTGCGCGGTCTCTGAAAAAGGCCGCTGGAGTCGACTTATGGTGTACGGAGTACACCTGAGTGTACTCATGATTCTCGTGGGTGCGCTCATAGGCTCCCTGTACGGGTTCAAGGGATTCATGACCATCCCGGAGGGCACGTCTTCCAATGAGGTCACTTTGTTTAGCGACGACCGGATGGCGATTCTGCCCTTCGAGGTTCGCTGCGACAAATTTGATGTGACGTTCTATGACACGGGGGCTCCCCGGGAATTCAGGTCGGACCTGGTGATTGTCGACCAGGGGCAGGAGGTGTTGAAGAGCTCCATAAGGGTGAATGATCCTCTGACCTACCGTGGGATCACCTTCTACCAGTCTTCGTACGGCAGTATGCTGAGGGAGGCCGAGGTCGAGTTCAAGGATCGTGAGTCTGGAAAGGTTCACACGCTCGTTTTGCCTTTCAGGCAGACGAGAGACATCCCGGATTCCAGGGACACGGTGCAGATCACGCAGTTCTCGAAAAATTTTCACCAGTTCGGCCCTGCATTGGGGATCGTCGTATTCCGGGAGGACCACAGTCCTACGGGGTCGATGATCCTGGCGGACAAGCCGGAGTTTCACGGCAACAAGGTCATGAACTACCAGGTGAAGGTTCTCGGGATCAAGCAGGTACCTTATACGGGACTCCAGGTGAAGCAGGACCCTGGAGTCTGGGTCGTTTATCTTGGGTTTACACTCATGATTCTCGCCGTTGTAGTGACTTTCTACGCCAGCCACCGGAAGATCTGGGTTTGTGCCGAAGAGCAGCGGGCCGGAGGGGTTTCTTCACGGATCGTCCTTGCGGGTCGAACGAACAAGAACGCGTCGACATTTGAAGAAGATTTCAACCGGTTGTGCGAGCGCCTGGAGAACGAGTTGACGATTCATACGGCGAGGGGAAAACCTGATGATCAATAGTTCAATTCTTCTGAGCATCACCACTTTCTCTTATCTTCTCTGTACCATCCTGTATATGGCGGGGGTCATCTTTCGCTACAGACCATTGTTGACGGGGGGCACACTTGTCGGAGTCGTCACTTTTCTCGTCCAGACAGCGGGCATCCTTCTACGATGGATAGAATCCTACGATCTGGGGTACGGGCATGCCCCTCTTTCCAATCTCTATGAATCCCTCGTTTTCGCCGCCTGGTCCATTATGCTCATCTACCTTGTCTTTGAATTCCGGACCCGGCAGCGTACCCTGGGGGTGTTTCCGGCCCTGTTTGCCTTCCTGGCCATGGCCTACGCCTCTTTTTCCACCGGCATCGATTCGAGGATTCAGCCCCTCCTTCCCGCACTCAAGAGCAACTGGCTTATCGCTCACGTCATCACCTGTTTTCTCGGATATGCCGCCTTTGCTATATCTTTTGGCATCAGCATTCTCTATCTTTTAAAACGAAACCATCCGGGGAATCCTTCGTCGTCCGGAGTACTCGGTTTTCTCCCCAGTTCGAAACAACTCGACGGATTCAACTATCAGATGATATTATTCGGTTTTCTCTGGCTGTCGGTCGGGATCATTACCGGATCCGTCTGGGCCAATTCGGCCTGGGGAACATATTGGAGCTGGGATCCGAAAGAAACGTGGTCCCTCATTACCTGGCTGGTTTATGCAGCCCTGCTGCACGCCCGATCCATACAGGGCTGGCGCGGCAACCGGGTGGCATGGCTGTCCGTTGCGGGCTTTGCCTGCGTTTTGTTTACGTACTTTGGCGTGAATTTTCTGTTGAGCGGTTTGCACAGTTATGCCACACGATGATGAAGCAGGAGGTTGTTGATGTTCGGATTTGGACCGTGGGAACTGCTTGTCGTTCTGATCATTGTCATCTTCTTTTATGGGGGAAAGAGGCTGCCGCAGATCGGGGACGGGTTGGGGAGAAGCATAAGCGAGTTCAAAAAGGCCATCCGGGGCGAGGATTCACCCGGGCAGGGAGGGAAGAAACAGCTGGAGCCGGAGGATCCGCCCAAGAATTCGGACAAGACCGGCGCATCTTCCCGGGACTGATACGGACCGAACCTGCCGTGCCTGCGGACGGACTTCCCGAATGGGCACCGGCATGAATATCAACCGATTCGCGGCGAACAGGGAAAGATCGGCTTGATTCAGAAACCTGTGATATACTCTCAGCTGTCCAACGCAACGCGGGCATGCCGTTGTGTGCGGCAGTCCGGTATTCTCTCCCGCCCGTTCGGCCTCTAAGAGGAGTTAATATTTATGTTCGGCATCGGTTTTCAGGAATTGCTTTTGATACTGGCCATTGCACTCATCGTGGTCGGACCGAGCAAGCTGCCGGATCTGGCTCGTGCCCTGGGCCGGGGGCTCGCCGAATTCAAGAGAGCCACCACCGAGTTGAAGGAGACTATCGATCAGGACGACACGGTGCGGGAGATCAAGGAAGAGTTCGAGTCGGCTCAGCGCGAAATCATGTCGGCCAGGGTCCTGACCCAGCATTCGGACTCCTCCCCCGCCGCTTCCCCCTCTGCGGAGTCTGCCGGGGCTAAGCAGGTCGAACTCCCATCCGCGGCTGAGGAAAAGGAAAATGAGCCGCAGATGCAGGCCGGCGAAGGATCCTGCGAACAGGCGTCTAAAGAGAAAAAGTGAACATTGATTTTTCAGGAGTCCCGTCCCGAGGCGGCGACCATTCAAAGAGAACATAGCCATGCCGGACGACAAAATGCCTTTCACACAACACCTGGAGGAACTGCGCAAGAGGCTGATTCTGTGCGCGGCTTCCGTCGGTGTGGGATTTCTCATCAGCTTCGCCTTCAAGGAACAAATCTTTGCGGTACTTATGAAGCCCTGGATCAAGGCCATGCCCGCCGGCCATGAGGCCAGGCTGATCTACACCGCTCCCCATGAAGCTTTCTTCACTTACATGAAGGTTTCACTGATTGCCGGAACCGGCCTCGCCGTTCCCGTCATCCTGTACCAGTTGTGGCGCTTCATTGCGCCGGGCCTTTACGAGAACGAGAAGCGCTATCTTCTTCCCGTCGTTTTTTTTTCCAGCGTGTTTTTCCTCGGGGGCGCTCTTTTCGGATACTTTTTCGTGTTCCCCGTGGGCTTTCAGTTCTTTGCCTCCTTCGCAAGCGACTTCATAACGCCCATGGTAACCACCAGGGAGTTTTTATCCTTTTCCATGAAACTCCTGCTCGGTTTCGGATTTGTTTTCGAACTGCCCGTCTTTGTCTTTTTTCTTGCCAAGCTGGGCCTTGTGGACGCCGCCCTCCTGAAGCGCCAGCGCAAGGTGGCCATTGTGCTGATTTTTGTTGTCGCCGCCATGCTGACACCGGGGCCGGACGTCTTTTCTCAGCTGCTGATGGCAGGTCCCCTGCTTATTCTTTACGAATTCAGCGTCTGGATCGCTCATTTCTTCGGCAGGAAGAAAGAAGTTGAAGACCCGTCCGCCCGGAAGCAGCCTGATTCGGCAGCCTGATATCCTTTGTTCGCGCGCGTATGTATCATGAGGACCACGCACCATGGAGAAAATGATCCTTGTTGTAGCCACAAGAAACCGGGGTAAATCGGCCGAGATCAGGAGCTTTCTCGAAGACTTTCCCGTCGAAGTAAAGGACCTGAACGATTTCGGACCGTTACCCGAAGTGAAGGAAGATGGGCTGACATTTGAAGAGAATGCTTATAAGAAAGCCAGCTTCACGGCAAAGGTTCTGGGAATTCCCGCCCTCGCCGACGATTCCGGTCTCGAGGTAGATGCCCTGAACGGGGCTCCCGGTGTCCATTCTGCTCGCTATGCCGGGCCCCGGGCGACCGACGAAGAAAACAACCGGAAGCTATTGGAGGCGCTGGCCGGGAAAAAAGACAGGAAAGCAAGGTTTTGCTGCGTTCTGTCCCTGGCCGTCCCGACAGGGCCGGCTCTAACCTACGAAGCCGCCTGCGATGGGATTATTCTGGAGGCGCCCAGGGGCGAGAACGGATTCGGGTACGATCCGCTCTTCTTTTATCCACCCAAAGGCAAGACATTCGCCGAAATGAGCCGGCATGAAAAAGCCGAGGTGAGCCACAGGGGCAGGGCGCTGCAGGAATTGAAGGACGAATTCGACAAGGTTCTCACCTGGATACGCAAAAGGATCGAGGAAGAAAAGACCATGCGAGGCCTTGGCCACGACATGTGCAGGCATTAGCGGAAAGACAGAGGTTTCATCCAGTTTCCAGCGGCACACCTCCTCTTCTCGATCCGGAACACCCTCCCGCGCCCACCGACCCGCAACAGCCCGTCCGGGAGAAACGCTACCGACACGTCGTCACCCCCCTTTCCCTATTCGCAGAAGCTCAATACAATCCGCAAGAATAAATATAAACGAGCATCCGGCCGTTCTTCGTATCGATTCTTCGGATTTTGAGCCAGTTGCAGACGAAATCACATTTTGATTCATCCGATTTTCATGTTAAATATTGCACAATGTTTCCTGCTGTCCAGCAAAAATGCCAAATGATCCACAATGAGCGGAACGGCGCGGCTGGATATGGTTAGGGGGAGTGACAGGGGTAACATTCCAATATAATGTTAAAGAATCAATAGTTATTCAATTAGAAATGGAGATTTGTGATGTGTTTTGCCATCGATAAAGTGCATGATCGTGAAAAGACCAGAAAACAGATCAGAACCCCGCTCGCACCGAAACATGGTAGAAACTGGCTGGGACATCGCGAAAAGACCCAGGCGGCCATGATCGACTATATGCTGATCACCGGAGCATCCATCGGAGAAATGGCAAGAATGGTCAGGGCTTCCAAGGCAAGAGTGCGAAATCACCTGTATCACCTGGAAGACGAGCACGGCCTGACCTTCACCGTGGAAGGAGACCGGAGGAGATTCGCTGACGACCTGAGATAAAGAGCGACAGAGCCTTACATCGAGTACGACCGTCCGGGTTCGGTTTACTCGATTCTTCTTCTCACTCTTCCTGCTGAAATCTATAAAAATGGCACATGAAAGCCCAGGATGGGTTTCGGTGAGAGCCGACTGCTGGTATAGTGGTGCATCATCCTGCCGGCCGCTTTACTGGCGTTCTTCCGATCAGGGAATTCAACCGAAAGAACCGACGCTACACCATTCTGGGAGGAGAATCGATGGAGTCATCCGAAACCGAAGCGAAATGGACTGAACTTCAAGGCAATGCTCATGTCATGATCGAATTCAAGGCGAAACCTCCTGGTGGCGAATGGCAGGACTTCGGCCGAAAGGTCCACGTCGCCCGTCACATCCTTGAACGAATGTCGTCGTTGACTCTCGATCTGTCAATGATTCATTTCGTCGTTCAGTTGATCACGGGATACGAACGCTATGAGATTTCCGGATTCAGGATCAAGAAGGCGGAATAAACCCGCCTGCCAGGCCTGACGCTCTTTTTCTCGCACCGCAATCCTTCAGCTGTCCCTGCCGTGTTCCCCGGCTCCCGGTACGGCTCTCAGCGAGACACGGCCAGAGGAGGCGAAGGTTCTTCCAGCTCCAGAGTGATCCGGATGAAAGGAATCCAGATCAGGCAGGGATTTGAATGACGAAATCGCAGCGGTTATCGCGGTAAGACCCGGCGCAGGTCACACCGGCCGACTCCCCGCCCCGGCCTCCAATACAGTCCGGGCAGGGGGCACCGGAGGCTCGGGACACGGACATTTCCCTGCCTGCCGAAGGCTTATATCTGGTTCATCTGGAAAACGTGTAACTCCGGCGCTTTTCCCGCATCCGGTGCCATTCGCGAAATAGGTCAATGGCATCGCGGGGCATTCCCGTGAACATTGCACTCATTCCCGTGAAGGCGGGAATCCAGTCACCAGCCTGCCAAGCGCAGATCTCGCCGTACTCTCCACCCGGCATCGTCCTGCTCTATCCATCGTGTCTTCCAGGTTCTTTCCCATTTCCTGAGACTGCTTCGCCATGCACGGTTGTTTTTCCTGGATTCCCGCCTTCGCGGCAAGTACGTTGTTGAGGCAATGACGTTGCTGTGCGACTGAGAATGTTGTGAGACTGACATTGCCGTGAGCCTGACGAGGTTGAGCAAATGATGTGGTCGCGGGAACGATGCTGTTGCGGATGTCTTCCACCTTTGTGCGACAACTGTCGGGGTACGCGTTTCATGAGAAAAACTTTAAGATTGCAGCTTTTCCTGCATGACAAAGGCGGGCTGGTGAGTTTCGGGCGGTTCTTGCCTTTCTTCCGCCGTTTCCGGCTGATGAACTGCAGCGACAGGAAGATAGATCCGGAAAACGGTGCTGATTCCAGGTGTGGAATCCACGGAGATTCCAAAGACGGGCTTCGCGGTGGCTCTTGCCAGCACAAGCTCACCAACGGTCCATTCGCGACCCTCGGCTACGTTCTGAAAATAGGTCCTGTCCCTGTTGTTGGCGCCCACCAGAGCAGGGTTGCTCGAATATACGAAAAACCCCTACCCGTCGACCCAGGACAAATCCCGGATTGCAGCGTTGCTCGTCCAGCTCTTTTCGAGGAACTGCGTGACATCGGGCATCGTCATCGGATGATAAGATCTGATCGCGGTGCCGATAGAGATTTCCTGGTGCAGAATATCCTGCACGAAGGACTCGAAATTCCTTGCCGTGGATCGAGCAATTTCAAGGTTGGCCTGAAGTTCCTGCCGACGATAGGACTGATACAGGGTTTGGATAAGGATGAAGGATGAAGGGTGAAGGGTGAAGGGTGAAGGATGAACAAATCGGTGGCAGGAACGACAAAGGGGCTAACCGCGCTTGGGCTGGCCCCTTGATTTTGCTGGTGGGCGGGAGAGGATTCGAACCTCCGACTTCCACCGTGTGAGGATGGCACTCTCACCGCTGAGTTACCCGCCCGGAGGATGATGGTTTATACATCAATCGGGAAAGCGGCGCAACACAAAAGTCAACACAAAGGTGCACCTTCAGTGCGTGGGCAAGGATCCGACGTTGTATACAACGTCTCCGAACAAAACCGGGGCCGCCATGTCATCACGGTCAGCAGGGGCTCAACCCATGCAGGCAACATGTCCCGTTGTCTAATTCTTCTTCCCCAGCGTGCGCATTCGAAGGCGCATGTACTGGTCTCTTGCAGCCTTGTCTTTGGGATCCAGCTTGAGCAGTTGATCCACGCGCTTCATGGCTTCAGTGTAATCTCCTGAACTTTCGCAGAGGTCTGCCGCCTGGCGCAGGTATTTCTTTTCCTTGGGCTGGAGCCGACTGAGTTGATCGAGTTCTTTTACGGCCGCCTTTGTGTCGCCGGTTTTCAGCAGTCCGTAAAGAAGATAGTTCCGCACCGCAACGGAATCGGGATTTTGCTGGGCAACCCCTCGAAAGTAGGACACCATTCCTTTATAGTCTTTGTTCTCGTCGTAGGCCTTGAATATGGCATCCTGGTAGCCGGCATTCCTGGGCTCGAGCCGAGCCAGGGTCTGGAGCATCGCGGACGCGGCCTTGTCGTTCTTCTGCTTGCGATAGATATCGAGCAGGTATTTTCTTGATTCTACATCCTTTTCATCCAGGCCCGCAACGGCTTCGAAGGCCGCCGCGGCCTTGTCGTACTTCTTGGCCTCGTAGTAGAGGACGGCAAGATTGTACTGCACGGTCTTGTTTTTGGGCTGGACCTGCGCCAGTTTTTCGTAGACGCCCTGCAGGGCGCCCTTGTCTCCGGACTTTTCAAGAATCGCTGCAAGCCGCAGCAGGGCTTCCCTGTTCTGTGGATTCTTCTGCAGCACGGTTTCGTAAGTGCGCCTGGCCTGTGTCACCGCCCCCTTCTTTTCCTGGAGGTCTCCAAGCTGCAGCCAGCTTTTGATATCACTCGGATTCTTCTGCAGGTAACGCTCGAGAGCCTGAACAGCCTTGTCCGGGTCGTTGGACTGCTGGTAGGTCACTGCAAGGTTGTAATAGATATCCGGGTCTTTCACGCCGGCCTTGATGGCCTTTTCATAGGAAGAAGCGGCCTTGGACCAGTTCTTTGTCTGGGCGTTCAGATCGGCCATGAAAACCATCAGGGAGCTGTGATACGTCCTGGGGATATCATTCTGATGTTTTTCCAGGAACCTTGCGGCATCCTCCCTCGATTTTCGCTTCTGAAGATATTGAAGGAATTCCCTGAATGTTTCCGGATCGTCTGAAAGTTTCAGGAGATCGAGGTAGACCCTGAGCGCATCGTCAACACGATTCTGCAACTGGTAGACAGAGAGCAGACGCTCGGAGATCGATCTGGACTTGCCGGATTCGTCGATCTCCCTGTAGAGCCTGGCGGCGTCGTCGTATCTCTTGGTTTCGAAGTAAAGCCCAGCAAGCTGGGTCTTGACCAGAACATTGCCGGTGTTCTCCTGCAGAGCCTTTTCGAGATAGGACATCTTCTTATCGATGTCCGACGTGGAATTGGCCTTTTGCACCCAGTCCTTGGCATCCAGTTGGACCAGGAAGGAAACCCGGCCTATGGGTCTATTCCACAAAAGAACCCTGATTTCGAAAGACTTGGGGGTCTCGAAGTCTTCCGTCGGGAACAGGTCGCGCACCACTGCTCCCTTCTTTTGTATGGCCTTTGCATCCATGTCCGACGAAGCCACCCGGACTCCCCAGGAAAGCCATCCGTCCGTCTTCACCTGGACCAGTTGCAGCGTGTCGCGAGGATTCATCAGGCACTGAGAATCGGGTAGCAGTACAACCTCCTGGCCATTGTGTTCGAACCGCAACAGGATCAGTTTTTTCGGAAAAGGAAGGTATCCCAGCAGGCCGTCCGGCTTCGAACCCAACGCATAGTAGCCACCGACTCCCACCACCACAAGTACCATCAGCAGCAATATCACCCGGCTTCGAGGCCGATTCTTCTTGATCGCCCCCGGACGAACCACTGAATCATTCAGGCTGAACGAATATCTTCCGCGCTTTCTGCTACTCATCTTCCTCCGACCGCTCCTCGCCAAGACCGACTAGCCGATAAAGCCGGCGAACCTCATACGGCTCAAGAAGCCTGAAGGAACCCGGTGCCATCCTTTCCAGCGTCAGCGTGCCATACCCCACCCTTCTGATCTTCAGCACGGGGTGACCGACGGCATCGCCCATTCTCTTGATCTGACGATTCCAGCCCTGGTGCAGAACGATCCTCAGCCACGAAGCATTGCTCGAAGACTTCAGCACCCGGACATCCGCCGGTGCCGTTCTGCCCTCTTCGAGTTCCACTCCCGACCGAAGCCGGTTCAAGGCGTTCCTGTCAGGGCGGCCCTTCACTTTCACTTCGTAGGTTTTCGAGATCCCGTACCTGGGATGCTGCAGTCGATTAGCCAGCGCACCGTCGTTTGTGAGGATAAGAAGCCCTTGGGCGTCGTAATCGAGCCGTCCGACGGGAAAGAGTCGCACGCCCTGGTCGGGAACCAGGTCAAGGACCGTCCTTCGACCCTGGGGATCTCGAGCCGTGGTGACACAATGAGAAGGCTTGTACAACAACAGGTAAACCTTCCGGGATTCATGGGCGATCAAGGTGCGGTCCACACGGATCTCGTCTCTGTCCGGATCGACGCAAACTCCGAGATCGCACACAACGGCACCGTTAACGGCGACTCTCCCCTGCAGGATAATCTGCTCGGCGGCGCGCCGGGAGGCAATCCCGGCTCGGGCGAGCACCTTTTGTAATCGAATGCAGTTCATTGGTGTTGTTATGTCGCAGAAAGGGATTCCTGTCCAGTCCTCTTCAATTCCCACCAACACGCGAAGGGGGAGAAGACGGTTTCTACATGCCGGTCACCGCCGACTCACTCTGCCCTCCGTATCCTTTGCCCAGCCCGATGGCCTGCCTGACTTCCTCCATGGTTTGCGCAGCCTGGCTCCTCGCCGCCGCATTTCCCGCTTCCATGATCTCTCTGACCCTGTCTGCGTCGCGTTCGAGTTCGATCCTCTTTTCCCTGATGGGGCGAAGCCTGGCCAGAAGATTCGTAATCAGCCTCTTCTTGCAGTCAACGCAACCGATGCGTGCTGTACGGCAGCCTTCAGCTATATCCATGACTTCCGAGGGCGAAGAATAGAGCTTGTGGTATGCGAATACAGGCGACAATTCGGGATTGCCCGGATCATTTCTTCTTACGCGCTGAGGGTCGGTGACCATCTTGAGAATCTTCTCCCTTATGGTCTCCTCGGGGTCGGTAATGTAGATGCAATTGCCGTAGCTCTTGCTCATCTTGCGTCCGTCCAGCCCCGGAAGCACCGGAACCTCGGTGAGCAGCGCATCCGGGATGGGAAAGACCTCGCACTGGTACATGAAGTTGAAGCGCCGGGCGATTTCGCGAGTGAGTTCCACGTGGGGCAACTGGTCTTTTCCCACCGGGACTCCATGAGCCCGGTAGATGATGATATCCGCCGCCTGGAGCACCGGATATCCGAGGAACCCGTAGGTGGCGAGGTCCTTCTGGTCGAGTTGCTGCTGCTGTTCTTTGTAGGTCGGGTTGCGTTCGAGCCACGGCAGCGGCGTAATCATACCGAGAAGCAGGTAAAGTTCTGCGTGTTCCTTGATATCCGACTGGATGAAGAGGGTGGCCAGGTTCGGGTCGAGGCCGGCGCTCAGCCAGTCCAGCACCATGTCCCAGGTGTTCTGCCTGATCTGGCCGGGAGAAGCGTAATCGGTCGTCAGGGCATGCCAGTCCGCCACAAAAAAGAAACAGTCGTACTGGGTCTGAAGCTGAATCCAGTTGTCGAGTGCGCCGTGCAAATTCCCCAAATGAAGCCGCCCCGTGGGGCGCATGCCGCTCAGAATCCGTTTTCGTTCCATCATGCCCTGAAGCTCCTTGTCTGCCTCTCGTTTTTTCTCCAAACTGCGGGATTCGAACATTGTCCTTGTCTTCTTCCAATCGATACCACGGGACATTGATCTGCCAGTGCCCCGCGTTATCCTTTGCCTTCTCCGTGCTTCCTGCGCATGCCCGTCAAAGCAGGAACCTCAGGAAAACGTCCAGCACCGGGCGCACCAGATGGCTCCACAGCCCCGATGCAATAAGGATCAGAATAATCAGCATACCAAATCGTTCAAGACGATCCAACTGGAAAGCCAGCGACCGGGGAAGCAGCCCCACCATGATCCGACCTCCGTCCAGGGGAGGAACCGGCAGCAGGTTGATCACCATGAGAACCAGGTTGAACTTCACGGAAATGAGTGCCATGTGCCTGACCGTCTTTCCCATCCATTCGCGCAGTGATTCGGCAAAGGGGAGCCAGGGGAGTCCCGCAGTCGTCCAATGAAAGA
>JABUEY010000118.1 GCA_013314815.1 Syntrophobacteraceae bacterium | reverse complement strand
GCCAGTCTGTTGTCTGGTGATGGACCGTGCTCTATGGCCGGGTCTGAATCAGACCCGGACCGCGTCCGCCACGGTCATGCGGACGGGCAATCCGTTGTCGATCATGAGTTCCTGGATCGAGAGCGAACGCTCCCGGTCGAAGACCTCGAACAGCTCCGCCACCTTTTTTTTCAGAGCGAAGCCGTCGTTGCCGCGGGATTCGTTCGGCCCGTTGTCCTTGCCGAACAAAAACAGCCGCAGCACGGTGGGCGGGGGATCGAAGACCGGCTCGCCGTTTTGGACGCGCAGTCCCTCGATCCGCCCGTAGTTGACCTCCTGCATCAGCTCGACCAGGCGTTTCCTGGCAGGAGTCAGGGCCGCCTTTGTCACAACATCCGTCATACCGGACCTCCTTTCGCGCCATTGGGCGCATCAACGAAAAGCCCCCTGGGAGGCGGGTCCGGCGAATGGACCTCCCAGGGGGCGTTCACCCGGATCATCCGGGCGTTTCTTCCAGGGGTGAGGGTCTCGCCGGACCGTCACCCCTCTTTGGCGAAATTTCGATGAGAGGGGCGGGACGGCCCGGCGCGTTGATGGCGAAGGACAGGAAGATGCTGAGATTTCAGGCGGATGCCTGGGCTACAGAGGGGAAACTTTTTTTAACTTTTTTTCCGGAGGCCCAGCGAAATTTCGCTGACTCGGAGAACAGACTATTCGTCGGGGGAGATAAGGAAGAGTGCCTGCCAGCCCTTTCCGTCATCCGTCAGGCGGAAGGGATCGCCTTCGATGCGGAAGAAGTCGCGCAGGTTGGCGGCGAGGAGTTCGCGGCGTTTCTGGTTGCGTCTATGGGCCTTGTTGCTGCTCCAGTCCAATACTCCACGTTCATCAGCGAATACCTTGAGCAGCTCCCATTGAACGGTGGGGTTCCCATTCTTCTTATTGGCCATGCCCATCTGCGTGTAATTGAACACGCCTCCGGCCGTTTTGACTTTGACCGAGACGGTATGCCCGTCCTTGAAGCGGATCGACACGTCTCCCCATGACGCATCCGGCGGTGTAGGGAAAAAGGCTGTGGCACCATCGTCCTTTGGAGGCGGAAGATTGACCCCGCGGAATTGCGCCAGGATTTCATCGAGTGGACGAAGGAGCCGAAGTTGTCGTTTGTCACCGATGGCAACGCTTTCCGACAGGGACACGAAACCCGACCGCTTGTCGGTCAGCCGCTTCTCCGCCTTCGCGGAGCAGAGTTCCCGTGTGGGAGACAAGAGAATGAACGGCGTGCCATTCCTCCCCAGGAGACCATCCACTGCCTCGCTGAAATCGTCGGGTTCGATCTGGATGGCCAGGTAGACCGGGAAACGGTATCCGGCGTATGGAGAGTAAACGCCGATGCGCGTCGTTCCGGGAAGGTCGGTTCCCGCGTCGGTTTCTTCGATCAGGTCGAAGACCTTGGCGAGCGCCGTGTCGAGAGCCGGACGATCCAGCTCATAGGCCACGATGTCGGCTCGTCGCAGGGCAAAGGTCTCGCATCCACGTTCGCACCTGCAGACAGCAACGATATCCTCTGAATCATGCACGACCACTTCGTGCTCACAGCCGCAGCCGCGTTGAACCATGCAGGGATGTGAAGATGCCAGTTTGCCGTTCGGACGAAGGAAGGCCTTCGCCGTCCCATAATCGATCCCGAACCGGGCTTTCCACTCGGCATCCACCGCGGCCGCGCCGGGGACGGCTTCAAGCGCCTGCCAGAATCCGGTCGGCCTATTCCTCATCGTCTTCCTGCTCGGCAAGGATGAATCCGCGCTTCGTGAGCCAGTCCTCGACTACGGCGGCATCGCTGTCCCTGGTGTACTGCGCGATATTTGAGGGACGGATGGTCACGATCCGTGCTGCATTCGAATCCGTGAACTTCACTTGAAAGCTCGCCCGGATGATCCGCGCTTTCTGGGGCATGGCACGCCCGCGCCCGGCGTAGGCGGCGAACACGTCGTTGGCCTTGCGTATCTCGGTCTCCTTTTCCGCGCCGCCCCAGAAGAACTGAATCTCCTTGAGCCGCACCCATTCCATGCCGTCCACGTCGGTGCAGACGATGGATGTGTTTCCGTCGTTTCGAAGTGGTTCGAGCGTGTACTTGCCGGTCTCAGGAAAGAAATCCTCCTTGTTAAACACATGGCGGCCGAACTGCTGGCGGAAGAGGTCCTTCTCACTCTTGCCGCAGGCATGCATCCGAATCTCGCCGATGGTCGGTTCGTAAACCAGCACGTCGTATTTCTCGGGACGGTAGAAGACGCTCGAAGCCTGACCGCCGTCGAGGCTGCCTTCACGCCGCAACGGATCACCGTGGCGCACCAGAAACCACACGGAATCCTTCTTGGGGTAAACGAAGACCTTCGATCCCCGTCCGCGCTTTTTCTTCTCGAACCAATCGTCGAGGTCCTTCTCCAGAGCCATGAGCGCTTTCGCTGTCGGCGGTTTGAACTTGGGGATCGGATGTGTATCGGTCTGAAAATACTCGAAGGACCGGGGCTTCAAAAGGTACTGCTCGGCGTGCTTGCGCTCGAGAAGGTCCTTGTCCTGCAGGTAGACCTGAACGGCCACGTCGGCCGCGGTGGGGTCCGGGTTCCCGTTGAGGGTTATGCCGTTGTTTTCCGCCTCCTGTAAGAGGACGTCCATGGCTTCCGGCGTGGCCATCTCATGCACGAAGTAGAGTGCGTCGAGCAGGCCCTTCGGCGTGTCCGTATCTGGGTTCATGAGCACATTGACGAGTTGGTCGTAATCGATGCCGTCGGAGGCGGACGGCGGTGGCAACGTCAGACCTCGGCCGTCGAAATAGGCTTTGTGAGGATTCAGCAGAGCCAATAAATGCTCACGCGCGATGGCCTTAAGGCCGTCGGCATGGGCAAAACGCCTGAGATTGTACGTCGCCATTCGTTCTTTCCTCCTTGTTCTTTATAGCCAGGCCGTTCCCGGCGTTTGCGTTTCCGAGCCGGGCCGCCTGACGGCGACGACCTTGCCGATGATGCGGAGTCCGTCGTCGGGCCCCACGGGGATCGGTCGATGCTTCCGGTTTTCCGGCCTCAATTCGATTTTCTCGCCTCGGATATAAAGCCGCTTCACCGTGGCTTCGTCCTCCAACAACGCGACAACGATGTCACCGTTCTCCGCCACGGGCTGTTGTCGCACCACCACCAGGTCGCGATCTCGGATTCCGGCGTCCACCATGCTGTCTCCTGTAACCTCCAGGGCGAAGCACCGGCCTGCCCGGGCGACCCCGCCTTCGACCAGCACCTCTCCGATGATGTTTTCTTCGGCCAGGATCGGTTGGCCGGCCGCCACTCGGCCGATAATGGGGACGGCCACAAGATCGGGGACGTCGTCTTCGGGTTCGCGGATAATCGCAATTCCACGAGCCTTCCGGGGTTCGCGCTTCAGGTAGCCCTTGCGGACAAGCTGGTTCACCTGACCGTGGACGCTGGCATGCGATATCCCAAGGATATCCGCGAGTTCCTTCATGGTCGGGGGGAACCCCCGCCGGTTCGTGAAGAGGCGGATCTCCTTTAATGTACGGCGCTGCGGCTCGGTTATTTCCTGAACGGGGCGTCTGCCTCGCGGTCTTTGACTCATGTGTATCCTCAACCATCCAAATGGCTTATCGTCGAACACCAACAGCCGCAGGGCCCGGTCAGGGCAAACTACGGCCACGTTACAGGCTGATATTATACGACCTGATAGGCGTCAGGTCAATAGAAAAATGTACATTAATCAGGGGGTTTGAGGAATCGCTGGCGGGTGAGGAGAAGAGAGGTCGGTGATCGGACGGGTGGATAGAGGCGGCCGTTTGCCCTGAGCGGGGGCGTCAGCTCATCCGCTCGGCGGTCAGCTTCGCCCACATCTTTCGTTGACGCGACCAGTGGGGAACTGCGGCAATGGGACGGACCTCTTTCTCTCGAAGCCGGTCACGCCCTTTGACCGTCCGGGGCAGGAAGAGAATCGCCTCCTGGATGTCAGGAGCCAGGTTGAGCAGGTTCATGATCTGGGTGATGCGTGCGCGGGTCACATAGCCGAGCCTGGCCAGATCAGCGTAGTCCCGCACCTCGCCGCGCCGGACCAGTCCGTCGAAGCGGATCGCTAAGGCCATCAGCTTCGAGATACGGGGCAGATTCCCCGGCTCGATGCTTCGGTCTTCCTCGTGAGGATGGTGGTCGCTCTTCCTGCCGTTCTTGGGTTTGAAACTGAAGGAGATCTCCAACCGGCTCGGTCCGGTTCCGTCGGATGCGGTATTCCTCATGCCGACACCTCCCGATTGCGGATGTCGGCTTCGCTGCAAAGCGCCTTTACTCCCGGTGAGCGGAAGGTCACGGTCACTCTACCGTCCCGCCCGTCATACCCGACGCGCTCGACGAGGAGTCGGACGATCCGTGATTGTTCTCGGGGAGACAGTGATTCCCAGACCGGGTCGAAGACAGCCAGCGCCCGGGCCAGGTCGCCTTCATCAACAGTTTCTCTCTGGATCGTGATGACCTCTTCGCGTATGGCGGTCATCCGCTGTTCTATGGTTCGAATCTGATCCTGCAGGTCGGCGAGCTGGTCCATGGCCGCCCCTCCGTTCGAGACGGCGGTGAAGGACTCGCTCACCAGCTTCTGGACTCTGGTGTGCAGCCGTTTGAGTTCACGCTCATGGCCGCGTTGTTCGGTTTCCAGTTCCGCCATGCGCTTGCCGCTCTCTTCCCGAACCTTTGCAGCGGTCGCTGCGATGATTTCCTCATTCCTGCCTATGCCTCGGATGTGTTCGACCACCGCGGTCTCGATCTCGTGCGCGTTGAGCGACTTGGTTGGACAGGACGCCCAGCCTCGTTGCTGCGCGTTCAGGCAGACGTAGTAGCGATACCGTTTGCCGTTGTCCTTGGCCGTGTAGGTATGCACCATCCCCGTGCCGCAGGGAGCGCAGTAGAGCAGTCCCTTCAACAGCGCTCCGTATTTGTTGCGCACCTCTTTTCCTCCGGTGCTGCCGTTCCGCCGGAGAGCATCCTGCACCCGCTGCCAAAAATCGACGTCAACGATCCCGTTGTGTTCGCCGTTGTAGATGGTTCCCTTGTAATCAACCTTGCCGGTGTAGATCACGTTGGTCAGGAGCCGGAAAAGACTGTTTTTGGTGAATGGCTTTCCGCCGCGCTCCTGACCCTTCTTGGTGGTCCACCGCTTGGTCTGCCAACCGCGGCGGTCGATCTCCTGGACGACAGGGATCATGGCTCTCTGCTCCAGGTAGAGCTGGTACATCCCCCGGACCTGTACGGCTTCGTCCTCGTTGACGATCAGCTTTCCGCCTTTCGGGTCCACGTCATACCCGAGGACCGGCATCCCGCCGACCCACTTGCCCTTGCGGCGCGCGGCGGACATCTTGTCCCGTGTGCGCTCCGAGATGATCTCCCGCTCGAACTGGGCAAAGGAAAGCAGGATGTTTAGGGTGAGCCGCCCCATGGAGCTGGTCGTGTTGAACTGCTGGGTGACGGAGACGAAGCTCACGGCGTGCTTGTCGAAGAGCTCCATCATGCGGGCGAAGTCCAGGAGAGACCGGCTCAGACGGTCCACCTTATATACCACCACGCAGTCGATGTCGCCCGATTCGATGCCGGCGAAGAGCCGCTTGAGGGCGGGCCGCTCCATATTGCCGCCGGTGAATCCGCCGTCGTCAAATCGGTCGGGGATGCACACCCATCCCTCGTGCCTTTGGCTCGCGATATAGGCTTCCGCGGATTCCCTCTGGGCGTCGAGGCTGTTGAACTCCTGCTCCAGCCCCTCGTCTGTGGACTTGCGGGTGTAGATGGCGCAGCGGATCGTCCCGTTGGTTCTTGATGCCGACTCCCGGGCTTCTCCCCGGCCACGGTTATTGCTTCTGCTCATTCGTTCCTCCTCTCGGGTTTGCGGCTCCCGCCCTTGGCCGCGGCATCGGCGATACCGAAGAAGAGGAACCCGTTCCACTTGCTCCCGGTGACCTCCTGGGCGATGGCGGATAGGGACTTGTAGCGTCGGCCGTCGAACTCGAAGCCGTTGTCGAGTACCTTGACCACAATGTCGCGGCCTTGGAACTCGCGGGCGAGCAGAGTTCCGGGCAGAGGCAGCCTCGGGTCGCGCGACGGGGATATGCGGCCGGTTGCCGTTCTCGCTTTGACCTCGGAGGAACCCGAGGCGACCGGATCACGCGGAGCCCGCATTCTCAGGTCGGCGTCGTTGGCCAGTTCCTCGGCTCTGCGCCGGGCCCGCTCCGAAAGATCACCCTCCGCCAGGGCCTGAATGCGCCAGGCGATTCGCTTGCGCAGAAACTCCTTATGGTAGGAGCGGGTCTCTTCTCCGAAGACCTCGAGGTACTTGTCCCGGAGTTCTCCGACGGTCATCCGGGAGAGCCCCTGGACCTCTTGATACGTTGTTGCTTCCATCCGAAACCTCCTTGGTTCATGGGCTTCGCCCCGGCGGGCGGTTCGTCCGCACCGCAATCTCAGGGCGTTAACTCGTGAATGAATGAAGGCTTCGGTGGCCCGAAACATCAAGGCGTTTCTCCGTAAACGCCTCAGATTCTTCGTCTTGCGCTACATGCACCGCCTCGGTATCCGATTCGGGGGCAAGTCGGCGGCCGTTGCGGTGGCGCATGTAGCCTCTGGCCAGGATCGTGGCGATTTCCGATATCACCTCTTCAAGTGAGGCGGGGACGTGTTCGTTGTCCGGCATCCGGTCCTCCTTTTGCGGGAGGCCGCGTAAAGGTGCCGCCGTGGATGCCGCTGGGGCGGGATCGGCCTGACGTCGAGAAGACCGTTGGAGCCCGTCCGACACCACCCGAAGGCGATGCCGCCGGCACCCACAACGGTCTCCGATCTCACGGCCGTTTCCGCTGTCTGGTAATCCGCTTTCGCCGGACCCACTGGTCCGGCTTTCGTCGGATACCTACCGGAGGGGAGTTCGAAACGTCGAAGCGGGTGCCCGGATGCAACCGGGCTGTTAAACAAGGCGACTCGAAAAACGGAGAACGGGAGAATTCGGAGAGGACATTTTCGGTGAGCGCCCGCAACCCCCAGGGTTGCACCCGGTCCCCGGACTGCGGGCTTCGAAATGGAGAAACAGGGTAAATGTGCAGGCGGGCGTAAGTCGGCGTGGGCACGCCGGAAACGACGAGACCCCGAGGGGATCACCCCACGGGGTCTTGCGTTAAACAAGAACCGCTGAAATCAGCGGATTGAATTTTGGCTCCCCGGGACGGACTCGAACCGCCAACCTAGTGGTTAACAGCCACCCGCTCTGCCGATTGAGCTACCGGGGATCAAAAATGAAGCGAGGAGCATCATTATCAGAGTGCTCCTCGCTTGTCAACTAAAAGGTCGAGGCTTCAGCCCGCAGGGCGAAGGTCCCGACGGGCGTCCGTACCCGATCTATTCTTTTTCTTCCTTGCCCTTGCCGTCGCCGCCACACTTCTTCAGGATGTCTTCGTACTCGGCGTCGATGCGTTCCTGGATCTTGGCCACATCGGCCTCGGTCAGATGGCGGAACCGGCGCTGAGGCTTGAAGTATTCGGTGATCGGCTTGGGTTTGGCCACCTTGCGGGAAAGCACATACTGCCCGTCGATGACTTCGTAAAGGGGGAAGACCTTGGACTGGACGGCCAGCCTTGCCACCTGCACGCTTTCATCGATCCCGCAGCGCCAGCCGGTGGGGCAGGGGGAATAGATGTGCAGGTAAGCGGGGCCGGGAACCATGGCGGCCTTCTTCACCTTGTTCATCAGATCCACGGGGTATGCCGGCGTGGCAGTGGCGACGTAGGGAATGTTGTGAGCCACCGCGATGGCGGGCAGGTTCTTCTTCCAGGTGGACTGGCCGATGCTTTTCTTGCCTGGAGGCGAAGTCGTGGTTCCGGCGCCGAAAGGAGTACCGGACGACCTCTGGATACCCGTATTCATGTAGGCTTCGTTGTCGAAGCACATATAGACGAAATTGTGTCCGCGCTCCAGAGCTCCACTCAGAGCCTGGATGCCGATGTCCATCGTCGCGCCGTCACCGCCGTAACCGACAAAGACGACGTCGGGCTGATTGATGATACCCTTGCGGTTCATTGCCTTGTAGGCCGACTCCACACCGCTCGCCACAGCCGCCGCATTCTCGAATGCCACGTGAATCCAGGGCACCTTCCAGGCCGTCTGCGGAAATGGAGAGGTGATGATTTCCATACACCCCGTGGCGCTACACATCACGACATTTTCACCCAACGCCTTCATGGCCAGCCGAAGAGCCAGCACCTCTCCGCAGCCCTGGCATGCACGATGACCGGGTGAAAGCGGTTCCACCTCAGGCATATTCTTGAGGTTAAACCCCTTGAAATTTTTCAGAGCTTCAGATGCGATTCCCATTTATTCCCTCACATTGATAATTTCATAAGGTGTCGGTGCAGCGCCATTCGACGCTTTTTCAACCATTTCCTCGAAATTCTGGACGGTAACATCGCGACCGCCAAGGCCGGCAATAAAGTTCATGACCTTGGGATTCATGCCGCGGTCAAACAGCAGGGACTTGACTTCGAGGCAAACCGGCCCGGAAATCTCGCCACCGTTGAACGAGCACACGCGGTCGAGAACGGCAATGTTCTTGGCACCCTTGATGGCTTCCACCAGTTCTGTGCCAGGGAACGGTCTCCACAGCCGGATCCTCACCAGTCCGACCTTCTTGCCCTGTTCCCTGAGATGGTCGATCGCCGTGGCAGCCGTTTCGGAAATACTGCCCATCGTGATGATAATGGTTTCGGCATCTTCGGCCTTGTAGGTTTCGACCGGCTTATAGTAGCGGCCGAACTTGTCGCCGAATTCCTTCCATGCCTCGATAATCACTGGCTTGGCGGCCTTGAGGGCCTCATCCTGGGCCTTCCGCGCTTCAGTATACACATCGGGCATTCCCACGGGCCCGAAGGATACGGGATTCTTGGGATCCAGCCGCAGGGGAGCTTTGTAGCGCGGCAGGTAGGCAGCCACTTCCGCCTTGTCCGGCAGCATGATCGGCTCGATCACGTGGCTCAGGGTGAATCCGTCGAGATTGACCGTGACAGGCAGCATGACCCTGTGGTCTTCGGCCACCTTGAAAGCATGAATGAGCAGGTCCACGACTTCCTGTCCATTTTCGCCAATGGTCTGGATCCAGCCGGAATCCCTGGAATACATCAAGTCGGCATGATCGTTCCAGATACTGATGGGAGCGCTCAAAGCCCGGTTCGCGACCGCCATCACTATGGGGAGTCTCATGGACGAAGCGATGAAGCAGATTTCCGACATCAGGGCGTAGCCCTGCGAACTTGTTGAAGTGAACGTGCGTGCTCCAGCAGCCGACGAGCCGATGCAGCAGCTCATGGCGCTGTGCTCCGATTCCACCGGAATGAATTCCGCATCCAGATGACCTTCGGCCACCATCTCCGAAAGATGCTCGACAATATGAGTCTGGGGTGTAATCGGATACGCCGCAATCACATCTACATCACACAATCCAACTGCCTCCGCAGCTGCAATGGAGACTTCTACACCAATTCGTTTGGACATGTTAGTCGACCTCCTGCACCATTGTGATTGCATCTACAGGACATTCTTTGGCGCAAATCCCGCATCCTTTGCAGTAGTAATAGTTCTGCACGAAGTAGCCTTCAGCGTCCTTGCTGTAAACCATGTCGGGACAGTAGATGTAGCACTGACCACACTTGGTGCATTTCTCCCGATCGGTTATCGGCTTCATGGATCGCCAATCGCCGGTCTTGAGCTGCGACGCGTTGCCCGGCTCGGTGATAGCAATCCCCAAATTTAACTTCTTCCAGCTGATGATTCCCGTTTCCTTAGCCACTGCCTATCCCTCCACCTTGGTTTCTTCGAATGCACGTGTACACGCAGTCATGTTCTTATCCGCGATGGGACCAAAACGATGGTCGATGGGAGCGCGCAGGCTTTGGAGAGGCAGCAGCCCGGTTGCCTTCAGGAGTGCTCCCAGCATGGTCGTGTTGGTAATGGGGACACGCATGGTTTCAACGGCAATTGTGGAAGCATCCACCGTAGCCAGCTTCGCCTTGAGGCCGGTCTCCTTGCGGAGTTCGTCTACGGGCTTATGGGTATTCACAATCACCGTACCGCCCTGTTTCAGTCCAGCTTCGACGTTCACCAGTTTGAGCAGAGTCGGATCGAGCACCACCACGATATCCGGCTCGTATACCTTTTCCCGTGTGCGGATCGGGTTCTCACTGATCCGCACGAAAGCCATGACGGGGGCACCGCGACGCTCCGGGCCAAAGCTTGGAAAAGCTTGTGCATACTTTCCTTCTTCAATTGCTGCCAGGGCCGTGAGTTCGGCAGAGGTCACGGCCCCCTGGCCTCCGCGTCCATGAAATCGTATTTCAACCATGATCTGTCTCCACACTCAACGTTGCAAGTCAATTGCGCTCACCCCAGGTAGCCCGTTACAACCTGAGCAATCTAACGGCGAACCAGCACACACATACCTGTATACATCAGGGTTCATACCACCTTTGTGAAAAATAAGTCAAATAGTTTTTGACTTTTTTACATAAAATTCACGTTGTGACCTGCAAGCCTATGCATTTTCTCCGGATACTCCATCCCTCGATGGACAGAACCTCCATCGCCCACTTTCCCGGGCCGACACATCCCCGTCAGAACGCCTGTCTTCCTTTCATGGCTCTTTCCAGGGTCACCCGGTCGGTGTATTTCAGGTCTCCACCCATGGGGATTCCGTAGGCGATGCGGGAAACGCGCACCGGCCTCGATTTGAGCAGCCTCAGGATATAGTGTGCCGTCGCCTCCCCTTCACTGCTCGGATTCGTGGCGATGATCACCTCGCTCACCTTTTCTTCGTCGAGTCTTTTCAGAAACTCGCCGATGCGGATGTCCTCGGGCCCCACCGCATCGAGGGGAGCCAGGACACCCTGCAGCACATGGTAGCGCCCCTTATATGCTCCAGACTGCTCGATGGCCAGAAGATCGGCCGTGCTTTCCACCACGCAGATCTCTCCGGTCTCCCTGGCCGGGTCGGAGCAGATGGAACACAGGTCCTCGTCGGTGAAGTGGAAACATCGCGAACATGTGCGCACTTCCTGCTTCATGCGGCGGATGGCTTCCGCGAGTCCCTCCACTTCCTGCGCGGGAGCCTGAAGCAGGTACATGGCGATCCTGCCGGCGCTTTTTTCACCGAGGCCGGGCAGCCTGGCGAGTCTTTTGATCAAGCCGGTCAAGACGGGCGGATATGCACTGCTGCTCATGAAGCTCCTTCCGTCTCACTCAAAAAAGCCCCGGCAGCTTGAGGCCGGGGATACTGATTCCCCCCGCGATCTTGCTCATCTCGCCCGCCGCCATTTCCTGGGATTTTCTCAACCCGTCGTTCACCGCGGCGACAATGAGGTCCTGGAGCATTTCGATATCTTCGGGGTCCACTACCTGCGGATCCACCTTGATGCTCAATACTTCCTGCCTGCCGTTGATCACCACCGTCACCATGCCGCCGCCCGCGGATGCTTCCACCGTTTTCGCCGCCAGTTCTTCCTGCATCCTGGCCATTTTTTCCTGCAGGGCCTTCACCTGCTGCATGGGATTGAAGCCTTTAGCCATGATTGTTCCTCCTGAAAATCAGATCCCCCGGGCTCCGTCGTCCCGCACCTGTGGAAACCATGGGAGCTCCGGGGGAGTTTAATCGCCTGTTCCTTTCCTGTCGGCCTTGAGTCGCCTGATCTCGACCAGTTCGCCTCCAAGAATCTCGAGAGCCTGCAGGACCGCGGGGTGTTCCATGACCGAACGCTTGGGATTCGAACGGGACCGCCTGCCCTGCTGCCGGTTTTCCGACGCGCCCTTTGGCGCACTTTTCCTGATCACCCATTCAAACGACTGCCCGAAATACTGACAGGCGGAGGTATCCAGCTCCGCCAGCACCGCCGGGTCTTTGAAATGGTCCTCGAATACCTCCAGGACCTCCAGTTCCACCGTCCTCCCCGCCACTCCGGCAATCCGGCTCTGACCCAGCTTAGCCGCAAGTATGCCGTTCGAGGCTTCGAGGCGGCCGAGGAATCCCGGCCAGCGATGAACCATATCGGCAGGATCGACGGAGGCCGGCGGATCTTCCCGGCAGTCCGCAACCGGTTCGTGGACGGGATCCACAGGCCGGGGCGGGGGAGCTTGCGCAACTTCATTGCCTGCCGTCTCGATGCCCCGCACTACCGGCGAAGCGGCAGGAGCCTGCGGCGCCGGATTGCGTGTGCCTGCAGACGGTACTGCGGC